>CAKRHU010000008.1 GCA_934339215.1 uncultured Lacticaseibacillus sp. | reverse complement strand
TCCTTACAACATTACAACCCACTGATCGATGACGAAGTGGCTAAGGCTTTTGATATTCCTGAAGGCTGGTCCTTACGTGCCCAAATGCCTTTCGGTGAAATCCTGTCTCCTGCTGGCGACAAAGACACCATGGCTAAAGCAGATCAATTCAAAGTCTTAGGTTAATTGTAACAAACTGAATCACTAGACACACGTGTTGCTTCTATATCAGAAGTGATCCGTGTGTTTTTTAATGGGCAGCGTGCAAGCCTTGTTGTGCCAGCATATGGGCACCACGATTTTCTCGTTCCGGGACCCATTGCCAAATCACTTGCTCAAAACTGTCGATCAAGTCAAATAATTCGTCGACTTGCGCCTGGTAATGCTTAGCGTAGTGTTTGTCCAAAGATTGAATCACTAATTTGGAATCACTGGCAAAGCTAACAAAGCCTTGTAGTTCGAGATTTTGCAAGCGTTTAAACCCGGCGATGGCGGCAGCAAATTCGGCTTCATGATTCGACATTTCCGGTAAGCTGAGATGCGTTTGGTCTTGTTCACCATTGGCCACGATCAAAATCCCCAGTCCAGCTGGTCCAGGATTGCCCAATGTCGCAGCATCTGTATTTAATTTGATCATGATGAGCCTCGCATTTTCGTAAATTTGACCTCTGTATTGTATCACACGCCCACATCACATCAGGGGCGTGGTATCATTAAGCTTATGGATTCAAAGGAGGGACCAGCTTGCATACTTATCGGTATCAACCCACAGGCGTTGATTGCGCGATTTTTTGGGGCTTGATTTTAGCTGGCATCGGCACCGGCGTGATTTTTCAGATGGAAATTGGGGCGTATGATTATCTCTATTGGCCGCCGATGGCATTTGTGGCTGCGATGGTGATTGCTGGCATCATCCAAGTGTGGCGCTTGCAGCTCGTGATCGACCAAGATCAAGTAATCATTCGGCGAATTTTTCCCGAAAATAATATTCAGCTCCCAATTAATACAATTATTGGCGTATATGCGAACAAATATAGTTTTATCCTCGATACCCGTTCGTATGGTAAAATAAAATTGGTTCGCATCGGCCACCTGCACTCGCTGTTAGCGGACCTATCAACAGTTGGCATCCACGTCACACAAAAAGGGGAAACTAATGTCTGATATTGAAATTGCTCAAGCAAATGAACGCACCGAAATGTTACCAATCACCAAAGTCGCCGAAACCATTGGCTTAACACCTGATGATCTGGAATTATACGGCAAAGCCAAAGCCAAATTGAGCTATCCCACGCTCAAGCGCTTGGCAGAAAAAAAGCCAGGGAAACTGGTCTTGGTCACATCCATCAACCCGACGCCTGCAGGTGAAGGCAAATCCACGGTCACCATCGGCTTAGGAGATGCCTTAAACTTACGCCATCAAAACGCCGTCATCGCTTTGCGCGAACCATCCCTTGGCCCAGTGATGGGCATGAAAGGCGGCGCCACTGGTGGAGGCTACTCTCAAGTTGTGCCGATGGAGGATATCAACTTACATTTTACTGGCGATATGCACGCCTTGACCACTGCCGTTGATACTTTGGCGGCCTTGATCGATAACCACTTGCAACAAGGTAACGCCTTAAACATCGACCCGCGCCGGATCACTTGGAATCGCGTATTAGATATTAACGACCGCTCCTTGCGCCATACTGTGATCGGTGTCGGTGGGGCCACCAGTGGAGTGCCGCGCGAGAATTCGTTTGATATCACCGTGGCCTCTGAATTAATGGCAGTGTTGTGCTTGTCCAAGAACATGCATGAACTCAAAGCACGTATTTCAAACATTGTCATTGGCTTCACCTACGATTGCAAACCGGTCACAGTGGCTGATCTTGAAGTCACCGGCGCTATTGCGATGTTATTGAAAGACGCTTTAAAGCCTAACTTGGTGCAAACCTTAGCGCATACGCCAACGTTAATTCATGGCGGGCCGTTTGCCAACATCGCGCATGGTTGTAACTCCGTGTTAGCCACCCAAACCGCTTTGGCACTAGGGGACATTGCCTTAACTGAAGCTGGATTCGGTGCGGATCTTGGGGCTGAAAAGTTCATGGATATCAAAACCCCAGTGCTCGGCAAAACCCCAGATGCTGTGGTGATCGTCGCCACAGTGCGCGCCTTGAAGTACAATGGTGGCCAACCGCTTAAAGAATTAACGACCGAAAACCTCGATGCTTTGAAAAATGGTTTCAAAAACCTCAAAAAGCACATCGAAAACATGCAACGTTACGGTCGCCCAGTGTTAGTGGCGATCAACCAATTTGTATCCGATACCCAAGCAGAACTTGATGCCTTGATCAAAGCCTGTGCGGACCTCGGTGTGCAAGCTTTCGCCTCTGATGTTTGGGGTCAAGGCGGCAAAGGGGCCTTGCCATTAGCAGATGCTTTAGTCGCTGCCTTGGATCAACCCGGCGACTTCAAACCATTATATGATGTCAATACGCCAGTGAAAGACAAGATCTTAACTATCGTGCAAAAGATTTACGGTGGGGCAGATGTCGTGTATGATCATAAAGCAGAACTGGCAATAAAGACCATCGCCCAAAATGGCTGGGATCACTTGCCCATTTGCATGGCCAAAACCCAGTATTCACTGTCAGATGACCCCAAAGCTTTAGGGGCACCAACTGGCTTTACCATGCATGTCCGTGATATCCAACCGAAACTTGGGGCTGGCTTCTTAGTGGTACTGACTGGTTCCGTGTTGACCATGCCAGGTTTGCCAAAGCGGCCTGCTGCCATGAATATGGATGTGTCCGATGATGGTGTGATTTCAGGACTGTTTTAAACTTTAATTTTTGGAGGAATCGTTTTTTGGTGATTTACTTGTTGTTGGCAGTCGGCTTAGTGGCCGCAGACCAATTGATCAAAGCATGGGTCGTGGCGCACTTGGCCATCGGCGAAACCATTGGCTTCATCCCGGGTGTCTTGAGTTTGACGCACATTAAAAACACCGGTGCGGCCTTTTCAATGCTGGAAGGGCAGCAATGGTTTTTCTATGTGATCACAGTCGCGGCCATCGGCGTCGTGATTTGGTTATGGAAAGACTCCAAAGGCTTTCGGACATATCGCTTAGGCTTAGTGTTTATCTTGGCTGGGGCGATAGGGAACTTCATCGACCGCCTGCGCCAAGGCTTCGTCACGGATATGTTCCAAGTGGACTTCATGAACTTTGCGATTTTTAATTTCGCCGATGCTTGCTTGACGGTTGGCGTGATTTTGGTGTTGATCCACTTGCTGTTTTTTGACGGCAAAAAGCCGGTGCGCTAATGGATGAGTTAACCATTACGGATCAAACAGGGCGCATTGACAAAGTGATCGCTGAAAATTTCGATGACGTGACGCGTTCACAAGCGCAAAAATGGCTCGCAAGCGGTCATGCGCAAGTCAACGGTGTCGCGGTTCAACCAAAATATAAAGTGAAACCAGGTGACGTGATCACCATCACGCGCACTGAGCCTGTGCCGCTTGAAGCTGTTGCCCAAGACATTCCAATAGACGTGGTGTATGAAGACGACCAAGTGATCGTGGTCAATAAACCGCAAGGCATGGTGGTGCATCCAGCGCCAGGGCATCCAGATGGCACCTTGGTCAACGCAATTTTAGGTCACACCAAGCTCACTGGCATCAACGATGTCTTGCGGCCTGGGATCGTCCATCGCATCGACAAAGACACCAGCGGTTTGTTGATGGTGGCCAAAACCGCCGTCGCCCAAGCTTCGCTGTCTGCCCAACTCAAAGCTAAAACTAACACTCGCGTTTATTTGGCGATTGTACATGGCAATATCAAAGAAGACTCAGGTACCATTGATGCGCCACTTGGCCGCGATTTTAAAGATCGCAAAAAGCACGCCGTCGTCGCTGGTGGCCGACATGCCGTGACCCATTTTAAAGTGTTGGAACGCTTTGGCGATTATACGTTGGTGCAGTGTCAACTGGAAACCGGTCGCACGCATCAAATTCGCGTGCATATGGCATACATTCATCACCCAGTGGCAGGCGATCCGTTGTATGGACCGAAGCGCACCTTACCGAACAAAGGGCAGTTCCTCCATGCCCAGACCTTAGGCTTTGTGCATCCAACCACTGGCGAATACCTCGAATTCAAAGTGGATCCGCCAACAATTTTTCAAAAAACTTTAGCGGATTTGCGTGCAGGCATTGACAAAACTCGTGTGATTCGATAAGCTATTTACAACTTAACAAGCACCTTTAACTAAGTCCAGAGAGGCTTAGAAGGTATCACGTCTGCTGCGGCAGATCAATTACGACTGACGGTCGCCTTCTAACCAAACTGGATAGAAGGCGACTTTTTTGATACCAAAAGGAGAGAGATATTATGGCAAAGCAAGTAGTCGATGGGGTCACCATGCAACGGGCATTAACACGGATCACGTATGAGATCATCGAACAAAACAAGGATCTGAATGAATTGGTGATCGTCGGGATCAAAACTCGCGGCATTTACTTGGCAGATCGCATCGCCAAGCGCTTGAACCAATTGGAAAACATTGATGTCCCAGTCGGGGAACTTGATATCCGCATGTATCGTGACGATGTCCACAAACTCGATCATTCCTTAACGCCAGATGTTGAAGGCTCAGATCTGCCAGTTTCCATCACCAACAAGCATGTGATCTTAGTCGATGACGTGATCTTCACTGGCCGCACGATCCGCGCCGCACTGGATGCCTTGATGGATCAAGGCCGTCCGAACAAAATCAGCTTGGCAGTGTTGGTTGATCGCGGCCATCGTGAACTCCCAATTCGGCCAGATTTTGTCGGCAAGAACATTCCCACTGCTTTGTCAGAAGAGATCAACGTGGAAGTTTCCGAACTCGACGGCGAAGATGGCATTTCCATTTCCAAGCTGGAGGCGTAATGCATGGCTTATCATAACGACGACGCGGTTTTAGATATTCATGACCGCCCAGCATTTGGCCACTGGCTCGGCCTTTCGGTGCAACATTTGTTCGCGATGTTCGGCTCCACCGTGTTAGTGCCGATCTTAGTGGGCTTGGATCCAGCCATCGCGCTGTTTTCAAGCGGTGTGGGCACCTTGCTTTACATCTTGATCACCCGCGGTAAGATCCCAGCTTACATGGGCTCGAGCTTTTCTTTCATCACGGTGATGCAAGCCTTGATGAAAGGAGCCGGTTATCCAGCCATCGCCCAAGGCACCATCGCCGTTGGGTGTGTGTACTTGATCGTCGCCACCATCGTGAACTTCGCCGGCTCGGCTTGGATCGACAAAGCCTTGCCACCGATCGTGGTGGGTCCGATCGTCATGGTCATCGGCTTATCCTTAGCTGGGACTGCAGCAACTGATGCCACGATGCGGACGTTAGCAAACGGCACTAGCGTTTATGATATTAAGTACTTTGCAGTGGCGATTGTTACCTTGGCCGCAACTATTGCCTACAACATGTACCTGAAGAAATTCATTTCCTTGTTGCCAATTTTACTGGGCTTGATCACCGGCTACATTCTCGCTGTGATCGTCGGTATCGTTGATTTCACCCCAGTCCAACAAGCCGCCTGGTTATCCTTACCAAAATTCCAAATTCCAGGCATCACTTATACCCCGAAATTATATTTAGACGCGATCCTTTCCATGGCGCCAATCGCCTTTGTCACCATGACCGAGCACATGGGTCACATCATGGTTTTAAATGAAATGACGCATCGCGACTTCTTCAAAGATCCAGGGCTTAACCATACTTTAGCCGGGGACGGTACCGCCTCGATCATCGCTGGTTTCGTCGGCGGCCCGCCAGTCACTTCTTACGGTGAAAACATCGGCGTCATGGCCATGACCAAAGTCCATTCCGTTTGGGTCATCGGCGGCGCTGCCGGGTTTGCCATCTTGTTCGCCTTTATCGGCAAGTTGTCAGCTTTGATCCGCACCATTCCCAGTCCAGTCATCGGTGGCATTTCCTTCCTATTATTTGGGGTCATCGCTTCGAACGGGTTGAAAGTGTTGATCGATAACAAAGTGGACTTTAACAAAAAGCGCAACTTAATGATCGGCTCCACGATTTTAGTCATCGGCATCGGCAACGCCGTCTTGAAAATCGGGACCTTCCAATTTTCCGGTTTAGCGTTAGCCACAGTCATCGGCATTTTGCTCAACTTCATTTTGCCACAGCACGCTGCCAACGAGGAGGCATAGCATGTCCATTACAGATTTCGTTTCAGCAAACCAAGTCACCCCGCAACTCGCAGATCTTTTGATCCAGCGCGCCGAGGCGTTCAAGGGCGGGGCAACACCCAACTTGCCATTACCGATGTATGCAGCGAATCTGTTTTTTGAACCAAGTACGCGCACACACACCAGCTTTGAAATGGCCGAACGTAAACTCGGCATGACGGTTTTACCTTTTGATCCGCGGCAAAGTTCGGTCACCAAAGGCGAAACTTTGGCTGACACCTTACGCACACTGGCTGCCATCGGCGTGCAAGTCGCCGTCATTCGCCATCCAGTCAATGCGTATTATCAGTCGCTATTGGCTGAACACTTGCCGTTGCATATTGTCAACGCAGGCGACGGCGCTGGCCAGCATCCCAGCCAAATGATGCTAGATCTCATGACTATCCATGAAGAATTCGGTCATTTCAAAGGCTTGAAAGTCGGGATCGTCGGGGACTTGAGTCATTCTCGCGTCGCCAAATCCGATATGCAAATGCTGCATGACCTTGGCGCTGAGCTCACCTTCTCTGGTCCCAAAGCTTGGTACACCAAAGAATTTGAAAAATACGGGCCTTATGAACCGATGGCCGATATTGTGCCAAAAGTCGATGTCTTAATGCTTTTGCGGGTGCAATTCGAACGCTTAAGCGAAGCTGAAAAAGCAGAATTTTCTGAAGCGACTTATCACGAACGCTTCGGGTTATCCGATCAACTTTATCCAAAATTGAAAAAATCTGCGATCATCATGCATCCAGCCCCAGTCAACCGCGGCATCGAACTTGCCGATGACTTGGTGTTATGCCCACAATCGCGGATCTTCCAGCAAATGCACAATGGCGTGTTCATGCGCATGGCGATGTTGGAACAAATAATGCAACCACAAGCCACTGAAGGGAGTCGCGTTCATGCATTTACTCATTAAAAACGCTCACGTTGTCGGCCCAGAACCATTTGACGGCGACTTGTTAACCACCGATGGGGTGATTTCCGCGTTAGGGCACGACTTACACGCCCCAGCCAAAACCACGGTGATCGATTTAAAAGGCGCCACTTTAATGCCAGGGCTAGTCGATGTGCATGTGCACTTCCGCGAACCGGGCTTTGAAGCCAAAGAAACCATCAAAACTGGTGCGCAAGCCGCCGCGCACGGCGGCTTCACCACAGTGGTCGCGATGCCAAACTTGAACCCCGTCCCAGATAATGTTGACGACCTTGAACATTTAATTGAAAAAAATCATCAAGACGCTAAGATCCATGTGCGACAATTTGCGGCAATTACCGCAGGCCTGCATTCCCAAAAGCCTACCGACTATGCCGGTTTACGTGCTGCAGGCGCGCTAGGATTCTCCAATGATGGCGTCGGGGTGCAAGATGCCGCCACCATGTATCAAGCCATGCAAGGCGCCGCCGCAGTCAATGCCCCGATCGTCGCGCACATCGAAGACGAAGGCTTTAAAGGGGACGGCGTGATGAATGCTGGGCCAAAAGCTGACGAGCTGGGCTTGCCTGGCATGAGCAATTTGACCGAAACCGCCCAACTGGCGCGCGACTTGGTATTAGCCGAAGCTAGCGGCGTCCATTATCACGCTTGCCACGTGTCCACTGCAATGTCGGTTGACTTGATTCGCTTTGCCAAAGCACGCGGCGTCAACGTCACTGCTGAAGTCAGCCCACATCATTTGCTGTTAGCGGACCAAGATATTCCTTCAGACAATGCAATGTACAAGATGAATCCACCATTGCGCAGTGAAAAAGATCGCCAAGCCTTGATTGCCGGATTGTTAGACGGCACGCTTGATATGATCGCCACGGACCACGCGCCACACACCGCCGAAGAAAAAACTGGCTCCATGGTGAAGGCATCTTTTGGCATCGTCGGGAGCGAAACCGCTTTTGCCTTGTTATACACGCACTTTGTGATGACCAACATTTTTACCTTGGAACAATTGGTCAACTGGATGAGCACCAGCCCGGCTGAAAAGTTCGGCTTAAACGCTGGCCACTTGTTAGTCGGCGAACCCGCAGACTTCACGGCGATGGATCTGTGCCAACCATACATCATCGATCCTAAAGACTGGTTCTCCAAAGGCCACAACAGTCCATTCATTGGCGAAAAAGTTTACGGTCGTACCTTGTACACCGTCGCTGGTGGGCGCATCGCGTATAAAGCTTAGGTTAACAAATGGAGGCGCAATTATTTTGAAACGTTATTTGATCCTTGAAGACGGCAGTGTGTTTGCAGGTGAGGGCTTTGGCGCCGAATCTGTCACCACTGGCGAAATTGTGTTCAACACTGGGATGAGCGGTTATCAAGAAACCATCACGGACCAAAGTTACAATGGTCAAATCATCACCTTCACTTATCCATTAATCGGCAATGCCGGCATTAACCGTGATGATTACGAAAGTATCAATCCAACGGCTAAAGGCGTCGTTGTCAAAAACTTAGCTCGAGTCACCGGCAACTGGCGCGCCCAAATGAGCTTAGACGAATTCTTGAAGCGCAAACACATTCCAGGCATTTCTGGGATCGACACCCGCGCCTTGACTAAACGCTTGCGCTCAGTCGGCACCATGAAGGCAAGTATCGTCGATGCGGCTGACGCGCATGCCTTTGATCAACTCAAAGCTTTAGTTTTACCAAAAAATCAGGTCCAACAAGTCGCCACCACGCAAGCTTATCCTGCACCTGGCACTGGGCGCAACGTCGCAGTCGTCGATTTTGGCTTAAAGCACTCGATTTTACGCGAACTCGCCAAGCGCAACTGCAACTTGACCATTTTGCCACCAACCATCACTGCCGCTGAGATCCTCGATCTCAATCCTGATGGGGTGATGCTCACCAACGGCCCTGGCGATCCGAAAGATGTGCCAGATGCTTTGGACATGATCCGCGGCATCGAAGGCAAAATTCCATTATTTGGGATCTGCTTAGGCCATCAACTATTCGCCTTAGCCAACGGCGCTGACACTTTCAAAATGAAGTTCGGCCACCGCGGGTTCAACCACCCAGTGCGTGAAATCGCCACTGGCCGCATCGACTTTACTAGCCAAAACCACGGCTACGCGGTCGATCCTGATTCAATCGATCCCGACCAATTACTGGTCACACACGTTGAAATCAATGATCACACTGTCGAAGGGTTACGTCATCGCTTGTATCCCGCATTTTCTGTGCAATTTCACCCGGATGCAGCGCCTGGTCCTCATGACGCTGATCACTTATTTGACGAGTTCATGGAAATGATGGATGCATTCAACAACCGTGAAGGAAAGGAACTGACTCATGCCTAAACGCGAAGATATTCATAAGATCTTAGTCATCGGCTCTGGCCCGATCATCATCGGCCAAGCTGCAGAATTTGATTACTCCGGCACCCAAGCTTGCTTGGCGCTGAAAGAAGAAGGCTATGAAGTTGTTTTAGTCAATTCCAACCCAGCCACCATCATGACTGACAAAGAAATCGCCGATCAAGTTTATATCGAACCGTTAACCAAAGAATTCGTGAGCCAGATCCTGCGCAAGGAACTGCCTGATGCGATTTTACCAACCATCGGCGGGCAAATCGGCTTGAACTTAGCGATGGAATTGGCTAACTCTGGCATTCTTGAAGAACTCCACATCGAATTACTGGGGACCAAGCTTTCTGCCATCGACCAAGCCGAAGACCGCGAACTGTTCAAGAACTTGATGCAAAAACTCCACGAACCGATTCCTGAATCCACCATCGCGCACAATTATGATGAAGCCAAAGCTTTCGTAGATGAAATTGGTTTCCCTGTGATCGTCCGTCCGGCGTTCACCATGGGTGGCACTGGTGGTGGGATCGCCAAAAACGCGGATCAGTTAGCCACCATCGTCGAAAATGGCTTGAACTTGTCGCCAGTGACCCAATGTTTGATCGAACGCTCCATTGCCGGCTACAAAGAAATCGAATTTGAAGTGATGCGCGACGCCGCTGACAACGCGATGGTCGTTTGCAACATGGAAAACTTTGATCCCGTCGGTGTGCATACTGGTGATTCCGTTGTGTTCGCCCCAGTGCAAACCTTGACCGATAAAGAAGTCCAAATGTTGCGGGATGCCTCCCTTAAAATCATCCGCGCCTTGAAAATCGAAGGCGGCTGCAATGTACAGTTAGCCCTAGACCCCATCAGCTTCAAGTATTACATCATTGAAGTTAACCCGCGGGTCAGCCGTTCTTCTGCTTTAGCCTCTAAGGCTACCGGTTACCCGATCGCCAAAATGGCCGCTAAGATCGCGGTGGGTTTGACCCTTGATGAAATCAAAAACCCGATCACTGATGCCACTTACGCTGAATTTGAACCGATGCTCGATTATGTCATCGCTAAGATCCCACGCTTCCCATTTGATAAGTTTGAAAATGGGGATCGCACCTTGGGTACCCAAATGAAAGCCACAGGCGAAGTCATGGCAATCGGCCGCACCGCTGAAGAAGCGTTGCTCAAAGCAGTGCGCGGTTTGGAAGTCGGCGCAGTGCACTTGTGGCGTCAAGAAGACGCGGACTTCACCGATCAAGAATTGTCCGACAAGATCATCACGCCAAATGACATGCGCTTGTTTGCCATCGCCGAAGCCTTCCGCCGCGGGTATACGATCGCAGAAATCTCAGAATTATCCGGGATCAACGAATTCTTCTTGGATAAGATCTTGCACATCATTGAATTAGAAGACCAACTCAAGGCCAATGTCGATGATGATGACTTGCTGAAAATCGCCAAGGAAAATGGTTTCGCAGACGTTACCATTGCCAAGTTCTGGCATGAATCTGCCGATGACATTCGCGATCACCGCAAAGCCACTGGCATTGTCCCAGTTTACAAAATGGTCGACACGTGTGCCGGGGAATTCGAATCCACGACGCCATATTTCTACAGCACTTATGAAACGGAAACCGAATCCGTGCGCTCTGACCGCGAAAGCATTTTGGTGTTAGGGTCTGGTCCGATCCGCATCGGCCAAGGCGTGGAATTCGACTACGCGACAGTGCACTCGGTCAAAGCGATTCAAAAAGCTGGGTATGAAGCCATCATCATGAACTCCAACCCAGAAACAGTTTCTACCGACTTCTCGATTTCTGACAAATTGTACTTTGAACCGTTGACCATTGAAGACGTGTTGAACGTCATCGATTTGGAACAACCAAAAGGGGTCATCGTACAATTTGGTGGACAAACTGCAATCAACTTGGCTGCACCACTGGCAGCTCACGGCGTGAAGATCTTAGGCACCAGCTTAGATGACTTGGATGCCGCTGAAGATCGCGATCGCTTCGATGAAATCATCAAGGAATTGAAGATCCCGCAACCAGTCGGCGGCACTGCCACTGATAAAGCCGGCGCTTTGACGATCGGCAACAAGATCGGTTATCCCGTTTTAGTCCGCCCGAGTTATGTCTTAGGCGGCCGGGCGATGGAAATCGTGCATTCTGAAGCAGAGCTCGCGAATTACATCGACCGCGCGGTATCGGTTTCCAACGATCATCCCGTGTTAGTCGATCAATATTTAGTCGGCACTGAATGTGAAGTCGATGCGATCACTGATGGTAAAACCGTGGTGATTCCTGGGATCATGGAACACATCGAACGCGCAGGCGTCCACTCAGGCGACTCGATGGCCGTTTATCCCCCTCAAGATTTCTCTGATGACGTCAAAGCACAAATCGAAGACTATACCATTAAGTTGGCCCACGCATTGCACTGTATCGGCATCATGAACATTCAATTCATCGTGCATAACAGTCAAGTGTATGTCATCGAAGTCAACCCGCGGGCTAGCCGGACGGTACCATTCTTGAGCAAAGTGACCGGTGTGGCCATGGCGCAAGTTGCCACGCAAGCCATTTTAGGCAAAGACCTTTCAGCGCTTGGCTTTGAAACTGGCATTTTACCAGTGCGTCCAGGCGTGCATGTCAAAGCCCCAGTGTTCAGCTTCTCTAAGCTTAACGCAGTAGACTCCATGCTCGGACCGGAAATGAAATCCACTGGTGAAGTCATGGGCTCTGATGCCACCCTTGAAAAAGCCTTGTACAAAGCCTTTGAAGCCAGCCACACCCACTTGCCAGCCTTTGGGACGGCATTATTTACGGTTGCCGATAACGACAAAGCTGAAGCCGTCGCCTTAGCCAAGCGCTTCCGTGAAGTCGGGTATCAAATTGTTGCCACAGCCGGCACTGCCAAAGCGATGGAAGAAGCAGGCATCGCTGTGACTGCCATTGCCAAGCTCGGTGAAAACGGTGAAAACGCGATCCTTGATGCCATCGCCGATCAAAAACTGCAGCTAGTGGTCAACACCACCAGTGCCGATCGCGCCACGACCAGTGATGGTTACTTGATCCGCCAAACTGCGATCATGCACGGGGTGCCGCTGATGACCAGCTTGGATACCGCCAATGCGATCGCTTCTGTGCTTGAATCACGGGCCTTTACCACTACCGCGCTATAAACAAAAACTACCAGACCCGCGTCTGGTAGTTTTTGTGAGAAAGGAGTTAGCATGCAACCGATCATTGCGTTAGATTTTCCCAACAAACAACATGCTTTGGATTTTGTTTCCAGATTTGATGCCAGCGAACCCTTATTTGTGAAAGTCGGCATGGAATTGTATTACGCAGAAGGGCCACAAATCATTCGCGACTTACAAGCGTTACGGCCTATGAATATTTTCTTAGACTTGAAACTGCATGACATTCCGCATACCGTGGAAATGGCCGCTTACCAACTCGGGCGTTTAGGCGTCGCCTTGACAACAGCGCATGCGGCAGGAGGGCGCGAGATGTTGGCCGCAGCGAAGCGGGGACTTTTGGCAGGGGCCAAAGATGCCGGATGTTTACCGCCGCGTTTGCTTGCCATCACCCAGCTGACTTCGACCGATGAAGCGATGCTCCATGACCAACTCCAAATTCAAGGCCCAGTGCGCGAATCGGTCAAGCATTTGGCCGCTTTGGCGCAAAGCGCAGGCGCTGACGGAGTGGTTGCAAGTGCTCAAGAAGCACAAGACATTCGCCAAGTCGTGCGGCCCGATTTTCTGATCATCACCCCTGGTATTCGCCCAGCAGGCGCTGACATCGGCGATCAAAAACGCGTCGTCACCCCGGCTCAAGCCAAACAACTTGGGAGTTCCGGCATTGTCGTCGGCCGACCGATCACCAAGGCTGAGGATCCGATCAAGGCTTATCATCAAATTCAAACAGAATGGAGTACTGATCATGACTGAAATTGAAAACCAAATCGCGCAAGATCTTTTGACTATTGGCGCGGTGACCTTACGTCCAAAACAACCATTTACTTGGGCTAGCGGGATCAAATCGCCAATTTACACGGACAATCGCATCACGATTTCCTACCCGGAAGTACGCGACCGCATTGCCAGTGGTTTAGCCCAAGTCATCCAGCGCCAGTTTTCTGACGTCGAAGCCATCGGCGGGGTGGCCACAGCTGGGATCCCACACGCCGCGTTAGTTGCCGATCGGCTGCATTTGCCAATGGCTTACATTCGTAGCAAGCCTAAAGACCACGGTCAAGGCCGCCAAATCGAAGGGCGTTTAGTTGAAGGCGCCAAAATGGTCTTGATCGATGACTTACTGAGTACTGGTGGCTCAGTGTTGAAAGCCGCTGCCGCCGCTAAGCGGGAAGGCATGAATATTATCGGCGTGGTGGCGATTTTCAGTTATCAACTACCAGCTGCCACGACCAATTTTGCTGAGGCTGGCGTGCCGTTCACCACATTGACCAACTACACGGCCTTGATCGAACAGGCCAAGAGTTTGGGACAAATCGATGATCAAGAATTAGCCATGCTTCACGCTTGGCGCCAAGATCCTGAACACTGGCAAGCCTAGATTCAACCAATTCCGCTGCGACGAGATGTCGTAGCGGTTTTTTTATTTTTCAATTGATACTCTTTCATCTTTAAATCAGGCTTTTAAAATTGTATTGCTGTCCGGTATCGTAAGTGTGTTTTGAATCTTCCAGTTAGCCTTACCAGTTGCCTAACGGCCCGAAAATATGTGAGCGAAAGCGTTTGGCGCCACTGCGGAAAATTGGACAAGTTGCCGGTGCGGCCGTCTGCAGAGATC
>CAKRHU010000007.1 GCA_934339215.1 uncultured Lacticaseibacillus sp. | reverse complement strand
GTAGCAACTCCGATTACAATTCCGACCATTCGTTCTACCTCCTATGAGTTACGTCGATACCAGTCTTGCAAGTAGCCAAGCTCGACCGTCTGTGATTGTCCCGGTCCTTCAAACCTGAGGGGTTCACCGCGTTTAGTTTTGCCATGCTTCCACCGTGAAACTGTTGAAAGTGATACGCGATAATACTCAGCAACTTCGCCGGCACGCATCCGAACTTCAAGTTTTGGTTTTGATTGTCGCCTGCTTCGAGTTGTGATAGTTTCCGCAGCGGTTGGCGCTGGCATCTGCTTGGTCTTTCGTAAATCAATCACACGCGCTTGCGTTGCCATTTGGGCTCACCTGCTTCCATGTAGTGATTCTTGATATAGGCCGGCATCCGAGCGTCAAACAGCTCCATGAGTGTGATACCAAGTTTGTCAGCACCAGCACCCAGAAGCGTCATATCGACCAGCGTGCTATCGAGCTTCTGGTTGAGATATTCCCTCAGCGCGGCACGATCATCGGCGGTCAAGCCCTCGGGATTGCCAATTAGAAGCCTAATATTTCCCGAATCGCGGGCCTGCTTCTCTTGATGTTCTTCGAACTCATCAACGTCGAGCAAGGCCGACAAGTTTGACCTCGGCATCCTCGGTCCAGTGAAAGACTTGAGCAATCCGAGCATCATGTTGCCAATTTCCTCAGAAAACTGAGTGTCATCAGCGACGTTCGCTAGATTAACCGCATCATTCGGGCTGGCTGGATAATCATTTGTATAGTTGTTGATAGTGGCGTTACTCCGCCCTGTCATGTGAGCTAAATATTTTTGTGTCAATCCTTTGCGTTCAATGACTTGGTTTAACTTGCGACCAAATTTGACGCGAAGCGGATTGGCATTGGAAAGTTTACGTTCCATATTCAATTCCCTCGTTCGTATAATTAATTGGTAGAAAACATGTACGGCCTAATCGTCAAATGCGTGATGCCAATCAAAATGCGTAAATTGATCATCATCGACGTAGACCTCGATGCCCAGACCTTTAATTTGCTGAATCAATTCCGGATAGTTAGTGAAGTTAGAACCCAGCTTCATGCTTTGCTGTCCAGCGGCGTTCTTCTCGCGGAAGTTCATGCGGAAAAGATTCCACAGGCGTGATTTGTTGGTTTCGACATAGTCGGACTTGATTGTTTCTGCAACGTTATCCATGTGGTTCACCTCCTTTCGTTCATTGACATGTGAGATAATCGCCTCAAAGGAGGTGATTATAATGGAAAAGCCCTATATTATTTCTTACGATCTACACGAACCGGGTCAACGATATGCAAGCCTTAAGGCCGCACTAGAAAATAACCTTAAAGCCAGTTGGTGGACACATTATTTAGAATCGACGTACCTAGTCCGAACCAGTTTATCTGCCCAAGAAATAGTCGAAACCTTGAAGCCATTCTTAGATAAGGACGACCGCATGTATATCTTCGAAATCAAGGATTCTAACTACCAAGGATGGTTAAACGAAAAGGAATGGAAGTCTGTTAAAACGAAGATTCTTGGCCTGGAAGGCTAGTATCTTGAACCTTGCCAGAACTATCTTCGGCAATGAATGTTTCAGTGGCGGTTGGGCGTGCAGGCTCAGCCGCTTTGTCTTTGCTCCTCCGCATCTCGCGAACCTTCTCGCGTAGTGGCAAGATTTCGGATTCGCGGTAAATCTTTTGCATAATCTGCTGTTCGTCTTCGCTGGCAACCTCGATGAGGAGGTTGCCGGCCTTGAACCAGCTATATGCTTCTGCCTCATGATGGAGTGCACGGCTATGGTTATTGGCTGCCGCCGCGTAAAGCTCGCCTACCTGCAAATCCACCATACGAGAAAAGGCTTCGACAATTGGTGTGTGTTGGGTCATTTGATTGCCTCCTCTAAGGCGATTAGCGCATCTCGGTAGCACGGAATAGTTCAGCGATGGCCGCCACCATCTCTGGACTATTTTTAGTTCCAGAATCACGCAAGACTTTGACGATGAACTCGTTAGCCGACTTTGTTGCATCAGCGCGGCTGGTATTGATGTGCATCGTTTGATCTGGTTCGTTGGTCATTTGGCTGCCTCCTGTTTACTTTTTGTTGACTGAAAGTCTAAAAAAATAGCATCTGGTTTCGTATGAAGCGCATTCGCGATATCAAACGCCAGTTCGTAGCTTACACGCCGTTCGCCGCGTTCAATCAACGAATAGTAACCTTTAGTGATACCAACGATATTTGCAATCTCTTGCTGTGAACGTGTGCCACGAGCTTCTCGAAGCTTGTTATTCAATTCATCACCCCCTTATCAACTCTATGTAAACAGTATAAATCGACTATCTGTAAACTTCAATACTAAAATCAACTTTTTTTAAACTTTATTGTGTTTACTATTTGTATACACTATTATTGATCTCGAAAGGGTGATCCTATGACATTCGGGCAAAGGCTCAAAGCATTAAGAACCGAGAAGCATATGACCCAAGATGACCTTGGAAAAGTCATGAACGTATCCAAAGCTTCAATTTCTTTATACGAAAAAAATGAGCGTACTCCCGATCAGGCTACGCTCATAAAGACTGCGGATTATTTTGACGTGTCCTTAGATTATCTGCTGGGCCGTTCAGACAAACGCCACTACTATGACCTATCTACTAAAGAAACGACTGACATCGCAGAACAAGCCGAAAAAATGCTGAAAGGCATCGATACTGGCGCCGCCCTCAATTTTTATGGCGAACCAATGACTGACGAGCAAAAACAGTCAATGCGCGACATTCTTGAGATGGGTCTGCGGATTAACAAGGAAAAGGCAAAGAAGAAGTTCACGCCTAAGAAATATCGTGGCAAGGACGGTGAGTAAATGTCATGGGCGACAGATCAAGCCGACGCCCTGTACAAGCGCGTCCTGAAATCGACAAACTGCGCATACAGCCTTGAACGAGCGTGCCATGAACTCGACATTGATATCGTTTCGATGCCGATGCCTGCTGGAATGTATGGCCAGTCGATTATTTCAAACCGAAACGCGACCATATTCATCAGTGACCAAATACATGATGCCTTCAGAAAATACGTGATTGCACACGAACTTGGCCATTGCTGGATGCACAAGAAAGAATCCACCCCATTCATGCGCGAATCAATGCACGGCGGGTTTGTACCACAAATCGAGCGCGAAGCTAACCAGTTCGCGTTCAGATACTTATTGAAGCAACTTGATCCGGACGAGTTGCTTCAAATGTCGAAATTCGACATCTTAAAGTACTTTGGGGTTCCGGAAGAGTACGAGCGATTTATTGTATTGTAAAACAGATACGTCCAGACCTGATCGACGTAAAAAGCTGGGGTTGGGGGAACAAAAGATGAAAAGAATTGCATTGATTATTAGCACTGTTGCTACCGGAATCTTTTTGGCAGGCTGTTCAAGTGCGAACGCGGCTCCGTCTAAGCCCGCATTTAGAATTACATCTGGGGTATCTAAATCAACAGCCAAATTAGACGACGAGAACTATATGAATATTAAAGGTGTTGCACCTAGCAGCGCAAAGTATATTGAAGTCGTCTATGATGGCGATATCGTAGACACGGTTACTGTTAAGAACGGCAGATTCAGCTATCATAACAATGGTTCCGGTGGTCCATACAAGCTTAAGTTCATAACGTCCAAATCAAAAATTGAAATTGGCGGCGATCCAACTGATATTCACGGAAAAACTATTGCTGTTAAGGTTCCGAAATCTTCGTCTGACACCGAAGACGAGAGCGTTGACTCAAGTGATACTTCTTCTAGTCAGGCATACGGCTTAAATGAAAAAGCAGAACTTGCAGATTCCGAAAATAATCCTTTGGTCAGCTTAACCGTTACGTCTGCAACCAAAACTTTCAACGCTCATGGTCAATCGTTGGTCGGCGATGATATAGAATCTATTGCCATCAGTAATGAAAAGACCGTTCAGTTCACTATTTCATATACAAATGAGGATGACAGTGAGAACTATCTGCCAAGTATATTTGACTTTTCCGTATATGATTCCGATGGAACTGCAGCAACTATCGTAAATCAACAAGACGGCCAGACAGAGGTTTCTAAAGGCCATACTGCGTCCACTACCTTCTGGGCGAATTTCACAAATGACACGCCTAAGGGTTCAAAAGTCGAGCTTGAATATCAGCCCGATGGCATGGACTCTCCAGTAACTTTCGATTTGACGGTTAACTGATTGCAAACAAATAGCCTCGCGCGGAGGCTTCGCATTGGAGGTGCGAATTATGAGTGATAAAAAAGCTCAAGGGAAAGTCATTAGTTTCATAAACATGAAGGGCGGCGTTGCTAAAACAACCCTCGTAAAAGAAATTGGTTTGCTTTTATCAAACCCAGAATTTAATAAAAAGGTGCTGCTTATTGACCTAGATCCGCAAGCCAACTTAACTCAAAGTATATTTGAAATCTATAGTGTTATCGACACATCTAAAATTTCAACTGTTGAGGAAATGAACAAAGTTGTCCGTAGTCTTCCATCCATCTATAATCTCTACAATGACGATAAGATTACTCCACCTGACCTAGGTAAACTCATTAAAGAGCTTACCCCAACATTAAGTATTATGCCCGGAAGCTTAAACAGCATATTTTATGGAAAAAACTCATCGGGTGACTATGAACAAGCTTTGCGAAATGTTATTAAGCGAAACAACTTACAGGATGAATACCAATATATCCTCATTGATTGTCCGCCAACATACTCGTCGTACACAGTGTCTGCAATGCTAGCCAGTGATTTCTACATCATTCCTGTAAAACCTGACGCATATTCAGCATTAGGTATTGACTTGTTAACAGAAGTAATTGAAAAGATTAAAAATTCTTACGATGACACTTTTCAACTCAAGCCAATTAACAATCTCGGAATTATCTTCACCAAATATGACAAAAAAGCCAAACGAGAAGCATCTATCAAAAAGGACATTGAAGAATCCGAACATTTCAAACGGTATTACAAGTTCGAATCAGTATTTCCAAAACAAGATGGAATTGCAACCCTCCAACTAGACTATGTAATTTCTAAAAGCGGGAATGAGACAATGAAGGGTGCTATACTCAAGATAGCAAAAGAGATCCTAAGGCAGGTGTCAAACTATGAAGCATGAAACTACAGAGAGCATTCTTATTAGCGAACTGAACGCGTTAAAAAAGTCAGTCCAGTCCTCTGAACGTATACGCTTTGCGTTAATTGGAATTTATGGTTCATTACTTAAATCGAAAGTTCTTTTCAAAAACAATCCAGATATTCGACCATTTGTTGATAAGCTTCCGTTGCATCGCCCGGTCAAAGATTATTTGTTGAAAGCTCGTCCACAAATAATCGCTCGATTAATCACAGAGATTTCTGACGCTGAAGAAACTTCCTTGGAAAAGTTCGTAATGGAGGCCTCTAAGCTTGTCGAATCTGCAAATGCAAGTACTGACAAAACTGTTCCAAAAATATCGACTTCAGATAATACAATCGATTCTTCTGACGGAAACGATTCAGAAACTAAGAAGCGGAAGAATTATATAGATAATTTGCTGGATAAGTATTCTAGAAAGAACGACCAAGAATGAATCGAACAAGTTTTATCCAAAATCTAAAAGTACTTCAAGCGACCTCTCTCCCTGGCATAGTTCCTATAAGCCATAGTTCTGATAGCATTTCAATTGCATCACTGTTAAATGAAAATACGGTATTCATTCAAATTTTACAGCGCTATACTCACGATCAAGGAACGCGGGCGTTTCTTTCTAGTTTATACGATCTACAGATGCAGTATATGTACTGCCTATTGACAAATAATTCATTCAGTATGACCGCGTTGAATCGAATGCATAGTGATTTGTTACTGAAATTAACAGTATACTTATCAACCGACAAAGACTTCGGTGAAGTGTCAAGAACCACGTTCAGATACCTCAAAGAAGCTCTTCACAAGCTGAATTTCAAAGAATCAGATTACGAACGGATAGCAAATTTAGAGGGCTACTTCTCAAAATTTTCGGATATAATCCACGACAAAAACGGCCATCAGATCCAATCAATTGAATTTCTTAGCGACCAACTGAATGCAGAAAGCCAATTCGGTCATGTAGACGCATCCACAATGAAAAATTTCAATGAATACTATCTCGCTGTCATTTTTCCTCTTCTCAACATCAATTATAGTAGACTTGGAACAGTTGACCGTGCAATGATCGATGATTGTGCCAAGGATGCACAAGTTAAAAAGATAAAATGCTTTTTGAAATTCTGATCAACCCCAAATTTGGGGTTTTTATTTAACCTAAGTGCCGAACATCAGTTTGTAAAACCGATACCAAATTTTCAAATCGGAGGTCATTTCATGGCAACAATCAAGCCCTACACGCTCAAATCTGGAAAAGTCAGATACGATGTTCAAATTTACGATCACTGGAACAAAGGCACTGGCAAGCAAGCAAACGTCCACAAGGCCGGTTTTGATACTTGGGAGGAAGCCAATGACTGGGCTAAGGAAAAGACCGCAGACCTCGTCAAACAGAAGCGTACAGGCCGCTGGCGGGATAAAATGCTAATTAAGGACTGGCTCACTGAATGGATCACCAAGTACAAGGTCAACGTCAAGGAAGGCAGCATGATCATCTACCGCTATAACATCGATCACTACCTCATCCCCAACGTCGGCAATTACACGCTGCGGGAATATACCCCAACAGTCCACCAGCAGTTTATCATCGATATGCTTGATCACGGCGGCAAGGATGGCGCCCCACTTCAACGAAACACGGTGTCGATCATAAACGCGACGATTGGCAACGCGTTGGCCAAGGCCGTGAAATTGCACTATATTCCCGAAAATCCAACCATCAGCGTCGAATACCCGCGATCAGCACGCCAAGTCCATCGGCTGCACTATTGGAGTGTGCCACAGGGTGACGCCTTCCTTGAGGCGGTCAAAACGGACAGAAACAAAGTCTGGTACTATTTCTTCTTAACGATTTTAGACCTTGGACTGCGTAAAGGCGAAGCCCTGGCATTAGCTTGGGACGATATCAATTTTGTGGATAACACTGTGGATATCAATAAAACGCGATTGTACCGAGCCGAGGTCAAAGAACACGCCGGCGAGATCATTCTGGACGATCCAAAGTATCCAGCATCATTTCGCACACTGTACATGACTAAACGGCTGCGGGCCGCACTGCTCGAATATCGGGCTAAGTGGTATCCAAAGGGCGATGTAGTTGCCATTGAGGATGGAGCCCCGCAAATCCCCACTGGTGAGTTTGTGTGGAAGCACATGGGCACTAAACGATACTTTGGCCAAGTTGTCGGTGAGAGTGGCGTGTATGGCGCAATGAAGCGAGCGGCTGACCAAACCAAGCCCGCTCTGCCAAGAATCACCGTTCATGATCTCCGCCACACCCTCGGCGTCACCCTTCGTGAGTCCGGTGTCCCACTGGAAGACATCAAGGATATTTTGGGACATAAAGATATTTCGACCACGCAAATTTATGCCGAAATCACGCCGAAAGTCAAAAAATCTGCGACCCACAAACTCAACGAATATCTCGAAAAGCAACAAAAAAACGCCCCTAAAAAGGGGCGCCGAGTCACTCATCTTAACAGTTTTCTTAACAGTTAAGAGAGAAACGATGTTTATTTTGGCCTAAGCGCATTCTTTCAAAAACGCTCAAACCGTTGGTATTACAGGCGTTCGTTGAGTTCCTTGGTAAGGTCTTCGTAGCCAGGCTTGCCGAGCAAACCAAACATGTTGCGTTTGTATGCTTCAACCCCTGGCTGATTGAACGGGTTGATCCCATTGAGATAGCCAGAAATAGCAACCGCGTACTCGAAGAAGGAGATCAAGTAGCCCAAGGTGAAGGCGTCTTGCTGGTCGACAGAGACGGTCATCACTGGCACGCCGCCATCAGTATGGGCAAGAACAACCCCTTCATAAGCCTTGCGGTTGACGTAAGACATCTTCTTGCCTTCAAGGAATTCAAGACCGTCTTTGCTACCCTTTTCGACTGGAATGGTGACGTCCTTGTTCGGGTTCTCAACCCAAACTACAGTTTCCATCAGGTTACGCAGGCCTTCTTGGATGTATTGGCCCAAGGAGTGCAAGTCGGTGGTGAAGTTTGCGGATGATGGGTAGATGCCCTTTTGATCCTTACCTTCGGATTCACCCATCAATTGCTTCCACCATTCGCCAAGGTATTGCAATGTTGGTTCGTAGTTCTCAAGCAATTCAGTGGTGTAACCCTTACGGTACAAAATGTTACGATAAGCGGCATACTGATAAGCTTCGTTCTTCTTCAGATCGGCGTCTGCGTATGCTTCGCGACCAGCCGCAGCACCTGCCATCAGCTTGTCGATGTCACCGCCGGCAACGGCAATCGGCAACAAACCAACAGCGGAGAGAACAGAGTAACGGCCACCCAAATCATCAGGCACAACGAATTCTTCGTAACCTTCAGCATCGGACTCGGTCTTCAATGCGCCCTTAGCGCGGTCAGTTGTTGCGTAGATCCGCTTCTTCGCTTCTTCGGCACCGTACTTTTCGATCAGCTTAGCCTTCAAGACGCGGAAAGCAATCGAAGGTTCGGTCGTTGTCCCAGACTTGGAGATCACGTTCAAGGAGAAGTCGCGGTCGCCGATCATTTCAATCAGGTCTGCGAGGTATGAACCGGAGATCGAGTTACCAGCAAAGTAAACTTCTGGCAACTTGCGACCAGGTTCGTAGTTGCGGAAGGTGTGAGACAAGAAGTCAAAGGCCATGCGTGCGCCTAAGTATGAACCACCAATACCGATTGCCACGAAGACCTCAGAGTCGGATTGAATCTTCTTGGCCGCCGCCTTGATACGGGCGAATTCGTCCTTGTCATAGTCAACTGGCAGGTCTAAGAACCCACGGAAGTCAGCACCGGCACCGGTGCCTTCACGTAATTCCTTATCAGCAGCAGTTACTAAGGTTTGCATCTGGTCGAGTTCGTGTGGTGCAACGAACTTGTCTAATTTTGATGCATCAAATGAAATTGTAGCCATTATCTGCGTTCCTCCTAAATTTTCACTCAAACACATTTTCAACTTTAAACACTAACCTGTGAAAAAGCAAGGCGCCCACTATGAAATTTATGGAAATGTTCATAGCAGGCGCCTTTCCTATATATGATTATAACCGATTTGATTCAGTCCCATGCATCTTATTACTTCATCATCCCTAGCACGATCCCACCGGCGATGATCAAGATCGCACCCCAGGTGACCCAAGTCATTTCCTTGTGCGTCTTACGTTCGCCGAGCAAGAAGATCGACCCGAATGTGGAGATGACAATTCCCATCTGTGACATCGAGTAGGCGATCGCCAAACCAACCGAACTCATTGCGACCAACATGAACACATTCCCGGTACCCCAGAGCAACCCGGTAACGATGTTCTTGGCCGTCGCCTTTTGAAAGGCATCGTGTCCGATCGAGAACAATAACGCCCCGACTAGCATCCCGATCGATTGTGGTAAGACGACCGCAGTCGCCCCAAGGTGACCCGCATTAACCACGATGGTGTAACCCGCATACCCCGCCGTCGAAATCAGCAAGGTCCGGATGCCTTTGCCATAAGAGGTTGAAGCCCCAGCATCTGCCATTTTTTCTTTACGAGAAGATAAGGTTGCCCCGATGACCAACAGCACCAAGGCCAGCAGTCCCATGGTGACATCCTTACCTGTCTTCCATTCGCCGAACAACAACGCGCCGGCCAAGGTGCTGGCAACGAGTTGCATCCCGGTAGAAATCGGCACCGTCATCGAGACACCAACATATTTCATCGCCTGGAATTGCTGGCTTTGGCCTAATGCCCAAAACAATCCTGATAAAATTCCAAGCAACCAAACCTTCGTATCCATTACTGGATGTGCGAACAACCAGGTTCCAATGCCGAAGACCAGTGCACCCACTGTCATCCCTAATGTTTGCTGATAAGCGTTCCCGCCAAGCTTGCCGCTTACTAAACCGATAGACCCCCAAGCAATTGCTGGGATCAATGCGATAATGATTGCCATTACCTCTCCTCTTTCCATTTAAAGTTTATTCAGATTTATTGTGTTCAATCAAAATACACAAGTAGTTATTTTATCTTGATTTCGTTTTCATTTCAACCGCTCTAGATCAAGGCATACGCTATGAAACCGAATACTGAAATCGGTGCCACTCGGTTTAGATTGCTGTCAATAACCGCCAATAACCCCCAATTTGCGCCATTCATATCGCTGATTTCCAGTAATTACAAAAAAACCGAAAAAAACATGTGACAATCGGTGTTTTGTCCTGTTTTGGTGTTGAAATATCTACTCAGTTTCAAATTAGTGATGCCAGAGTTTTGATTTTCAGAAAATTTATGAGTTATATTAATTTAATTATAAGACGCTCTTCGTTATTTTCCGTTGACTCGGGTACGGATTCGTCCTTCACATTAAAACACCTTCGCCCATGACCGATTCATAGACGAAGGTGTTTTGATTTTTCAAACTATTTGTATCGGTTAAGTCTTGGATGCCACAGACGGAACAGCCAGTAACCGAACAAGGCCCCTGTGACATTAAAAATCACATCATCAATATCCGCGACACCCGAGATCAGCAGAAACTGGAGGCACTCGATCATCAAACTCAGCATCAATCCTCGCAACGCGACACGGAAGAACCCGAAGCGCTGCGTCAGGCTAGCCATCCCCCAGCCAAACGGCAGAAACCACACGACATTGCCTAACGACTGATACCAAAAGTCAAACTGGCTCAGGCCCTGACGCAACTTCCACGTCTCGATCAGTGGGGTCGTATTGATCACACTGAGGCTGCGGTGCCAATGAAACTGTAACTGCCATGGATAATACACATTACGGAACACGGTCAACGCCAATAGCAAAATAATATACCCAGCAAATACCGTAACTTTGAGCTCGTGACGCCAAGTCAACGGATGGTGCCTGAAAAGCGCGTAGCCCCAGCGCAAACCTAAGAATATGAGTAGATACAGCAGCGTTTTATCTAACGAGTAAAATATCAGGCGCAACAGTGGCCAGTGATTCACTTCTGCAAACCGACTTGCCGCTACCAATCGGTAAAGGGGTCCAAGAAACAGCATCGCAATCCTCCATTGACTCATTGTACCAGAGACACCGAATGCGTGAATATGTTGGTCCCGAACTTAAGACTTCTATTAAAGTCCTGATGAAGTTTGCGACGACCAGACGACACAGGTACAATATGGAAGACAATATCTCAAGGAGGCGCGACTGTGCACATCATTTCTCGCATGCGATCGACTAGACTCGGTTTCGTGTTGCTACTACTCGCCTTATTCTGGGCCAAAACGCTCTTTGCCTATCATGTCGATTTCACCCTCGGCGCCACCGGCATCATTCAACAAGGCTTACTGCTACTTAACCCGCTCGGAACGGGGCTATTACTGCTCAGCCTAGCCATGTACCCTAAGAAACCGCACACCGGCTACATCGTTGCGATCATCGTTTATCTCTTATTGAACCTCTTGTTGGTCGCCAACGTGCTGTATTATCGAGAGTTTAGTGATTTTCTGACGATTGCAACGATGCTTGGGGCCTCTAAGGTCTCCCAAGGACTTGGTGCCAGCACCTTCAACATGATGACCCCACGCGATCTCGTCTATCTGGTCGATATCGGGTTGGTCGTCATCGCCGAGTTCATTGCCGCCATCGTCAACATCTGGCGTTATTTACAGGGACAGTCGCTACGGTGGCCGCATTTTGGTCTGCGTCTCGACCGTAGACCAACGGCCTTTCATCTTCCCCAAGCGGTCTCGATGATCGCCTTGGCAGTTTTCGCCGTGAATATGGCGATTGCCGAATTAAACCGGCCGAATCTGCTCACGAGAACGTTTGATCACAACTACACCGTCAAGTACTTGGGCTTAGCCCCATTCACCTTATACGACGGTGTCAAAACGGCGCAGAACTCACAGGTGCGCGCCCAGGCCGACGCCAGTGACATGGACAAGGTCCTTGCTTATACCCACAACCACTATGCCGCACCGAACGTTCAGTACGCCGGTGTGGCCAAGGGCAAAAATGTGATCATCATCCACCTTGAGTCATTTCAACAATTTCTGATCAACTTCAAGGTCGATGGTCAGGAGGTCACGCCGTTTCTCAACAGCCTCGTTAAAGATAAGAACACCTTGTCGTTTGACAATTTCTTCAACCAAGTCGGGGCCGGAAAAACAAGCGATGCCGAAAACATGCTCGAAACCGGTATGTTTGGGCTCGAATCTGGTAGCCTATTCACCAGTCTCGGCTCCGACAATACCTTCCAGGCCGCACCAGCAATTTTGAAGCAAACTTCCGGCTATACGACTGCGGTAATGCACGGTGGTGATGGTAGCTTCTGGAACCGGAACAACGCGTACAAGAGTCTGGGTTATCAATACTTCTTTGACGGTGACTTTTATGCACACGCCACTGATCAGACGACTGATTACGGCATCAAAGACAAGCTTATGTTTGGTGAATCGGTCAAATACATGGAGCGCCTCCAGCAACCGTTTTACAGTAAGATCATCACCACCACGAACCACTATCCATTCTATATCGCAGACAGCGACACCGACTTTCCTGACGCAGGCACGTCCGATCCGACGATCAACGGGTATTTCCGCACTGCGCATTATCTCGATGCCGCATTGAAGGAATTCTTCGCCTATCTCAAGAGCAGTGGCCTATACAAGAACTCGCTTATCATGATGTACGGTGACCACTACGGCATCTCCAACGACCGTAACAAGACGTTAGCACCACTGCTCGGCAAATCGGCCAAGGACTGGACCGGCTATGATGATGCCAGTCTGCAACGGGTGCCGTTGATTTTCAATATGCCAGGATTAAAAGGCGGTATTCGCCATACTTACGGTGGCGAAATTGACGTGCTCCCGACCCTCCTACATCTACTCGGCGTCAACTCGAAACCATATGTCCAGTTCGGCACCGACTTGTTATCAGCGCAACACGATCAAACGGTCGCCTTCCGTAATCACCACTTCGTCACACCGCGCTACACCGTCATCGGCAACACGGTCTATCTCAACCGAACCGGCGAAGTCGTGCAGCCCAACGCCAGCCTCAAGCACCAACTGAAGACGACCCAAAAAGCGGTCAATCAAGCCCTCGCCTTATCGGACACGGTCGCATCAAAAAACTTGTTGCGCTTCTATGTGCCAACTGGATTCACGCCAGTAGCTCCTGACACGGCTGATTATGCTGCCAGTCTCACGAGTGTCTTGCAGACGGAACAACAGCTCGGTGGCCAGTCCACCTCGCTTTACAGTCAAAATCATAATCAAAGTACCGTGAGTGATTTTCACACTGATGCGCCTGAGGTCACAAGCGATCCCAGTGTTCTGACCAAGTTTCCCAAGAGTGTGCTCAAGGCGAAGGTCGCCAGTAACAGCTCCTCTAGTGAATAACCCCTCTCATAATATCCGCCCATCATCGCGACTGAAACACATCGCGATGATGGGCGTTTGTCTTTCTGATTGAACAATCGCGTTGGGGGCATGGTTTGACTAACCTGTCACGATCTCTCAAAGACGATGATCACCGAATTCCCCATAAAGTTCATATTTTGTTCAAACCTCACCGCTATACTAAAAACATTCAGTGAGGTGACGACATGCGATTTATCGAAAGAGCGATTAAAGCACTCAGCTACCATCGCTGGCTATACTGTGCGAGCGCTTTGGTCGTTTTTGGTTTCACGCTAATCAGTGTCAGCCTCTTGACAGCTAACCAGTTAAACCTTAATAGTCAAACCGGCTTCAACACGCGCCTTAATCAATTCGACACAGACGCATTGCGTTCCGCCAAACATCTCGTTGCGCAAGTGACCGCCGCCTATACCCAGGTTTCTGCGCAATATCAGACCTGGTGGTGGGATTGCGTGATCGGCTTGGCGATTATCGCCGCAGGATTCGCCCTTGGTGCCGCACATCATCGCCGCCAAGAAACCACGGCGTACCTACTGGTGGGTAAGCATCCCGTCGACATCATCGCCCAATACCTGCTCGAAAACGTCATCACGTTTACCGTTGGCTTCGTCGCTGCTCTCGCAATTGCGCTTTGCTTGACGCGAATACTCGATAGCCAACTGATCAAACTGAATTTACGCCTGCTCGACACGCACTTAAGCAATCAAGTTAGTGCAACGACTTATCGGAAGCTCACCACCCAGCTTTTTGCCCACCGTATTACCGATTTTTCCGGTGGCGATCTTGTTTCCCTTCGGCGTGCTTTTCAGCCGTTTGCCAATCAACTATTTGG
>CAKRHU010000006.1 GCA_934339215.1 uncultured Lacticaseibacillus sp. | reverse complement strand
TAATTGTAAGTGAGATCACAACCCCAAGCTTGGCCTTGGGCATCGCCGGCGTTGAGATCCACTTCGATGGTGATTTTATGATCCCCCATCGCTTGTTTAACGGCAGCTTCATCAAATGGTAATTCCAAGGAATCTTCGACTAATTTGAAACCGTTGAGCATGATTGAGACATGATCAACGTCGATTTTCACGTTAGTTTGACCTAATGCCGAGATGATCCGACCCCAGTTCGGATCTTCGCCGAAAATCGCCGCTTTGACTAAGTTGGACCCGACGATGGCTTTGGCCGCGTGCTGGCCTTCAAGATGCGTGGCAGCATGATGAATGTTCACTTCGACTAACTTAGTCGCCCCTTCACCATCTGAGGCAATGCCTTGGGCCAACTTTGCTAACACGCCGCTAAGCGCTTGGGCAAACGCCGGATAATCCGGATGATCGCTGGTCAACAAATGATTGTCTGCTAAACCGTTGGCCATCACTGTCACCATATCGTTGGTTGACGTGTCGCCATCCACCGTAATTTGATTGAAAGTTTCATCGACCGTTTGAGAAAGTAGCCCTTGGAGTTGTAACCCGGAAATATTGGCATCGGTGAATACAAATCCGAGCATGGTGGCCATTTTCGGATGGATCATGCCACTGCCTTTGGCGAAACCGGTGATGGTGACCGGTTTGCCATCGATGGTCAACTGAGCACTAGCGATTTTGGCATGGGTATCAGTGGTCATCACCGCAGTGGTCACCCCAATATCTTGTTTCAATTGGAGTTGATCAATACCGGCATGGATCTTGGTCATTGGCAATTGAGTGCCGATCAAGCCGGTAGAAGCGACACCGACCAGCTCCGGATCAATTTCCAATTTATCAGCCACTTGTTGTTGTTCCGCTAAAGCATTCTCCCAGCCTTGAGTACCAGTGCAGGAGTTGGCGATCACAGAATTCATCACGATGGCTTGTAAGTGATGATTTTTGGCAATCAATTGTTTGCACAACTTGGTCGGTGCGGCAATAAATTGGCTGGTGGTATAGGTCCCAGCAGCAGAAGCTGGGACTTTGGACACTAACCACCCCATATCATTATGATCACGCAAGCCTGCTTGGACGCCATCCGTGTAATACCCTTTTGGCCAAATGAATTCACCTGAAATCGCCATGTCCATATCCTCCTGAAAGTTAAGGTAACGCCACTGTCGTTGGTAAGCCGGCCAGTGGATCGAAATTAAACAATTGATTGAAGTTTTGAATCGCTTGACCACCGGCGCCTTTGATCACGTTATCGATCACGGAAACCACCAAGATCGTATTAGTGACGGGGTTATAAATGGCGCCGATATCGGTAAAGTTGGAGCCGACGACTTGTTTCAAAGTCGGCAATTGCTCGCCGGTAAAGCGAACGAAGAAATCATTTTGGTAAGTGTCATTGAAAGCTTTGGCAACTGCCGCACCATTGACACCAGGGGCTGCCTTAGCATAAATCGTCGCCATTAAACCAGTGGTGACTGGCAACAAAGTGGTGGTGAACTGCAACGCTGGCACTTCCGGATCCCAAGTTTGGACTTCTTGCATGATTTCTGGGATGTGTTTGTGGGTGTTGATCCCATAAAGTTGTAAATTCTCGTTGGTTTGCGAAAAATGCGTCAACGAAGTGAGCTTTTTGCCAGCGCCGGATGTGCCGGATTTGGCATCAACGATCAAGGAATCTTTGACGATCAAGTGTTGTTGAATTAATGGCGCCAGGCCTAAAAGAGTTGCCGTGGCATAACACCCAGGGTTGGCGACATAGGTGTGACCTTGGGCATTTTCAAATTCGGCTAACCCGAAGTGGGCATCTTGTAAAGCTTTGGGATCAGCGGCGGGTTTGTGATACCACTTCTCATATTGAGCGGGATCTTTCAAACGGTAGTCCCCAGATAAATCGATCACTGGGAAGTGCACTTTAATGAAAGGAACGGCTAAAGTGTTGGTGATCCCAGCACTGGTGGCAAAGAACACGACTTGGTTGTCTGCCATGATGGTATCAGCATCATAAGGTAATAACAGCGTGGTTTCCGTTGGTCCAAATTGTGGGACAGCTTCATATAATGGTTGAGCTTGTTTTTGATCATGGCCGTATAAGTTGATTTGTGAAACTTCTGAATGAGATTTTAATAATTGATATAAGACCATGCCGGCATAACCGGTGACCCCGACGATTGCGACTTTCATGTGTCTGCCTCACTTATGCAAAATATTGAATGACAGTAGCTTACCCCCTTCTGACACAAAATACAAGCTTTTCGTAATTTTTATTCAACATTTATTCATATTTCAGCTGATTTTGACGGATTTTCTCTATATTCTCTGAATATTTCGTTGACATTCTCATGAATATGCCGTTAAATATGGACAAGCAATAATGAATATCGACTGCATAAATTTACGAGGTGGCGCAACATGAAAAAATATCTCTACCTACAAGACGGGACGCATTTTGAAGGCACAGCGTTTGGTGCGACCAATGAAATCGCTGGCGAAGTGGTGTTTAACACCAGTATGGTCGGCTATCAAGAAGCCTTAAGTGACCCTAGTTACGCCAACCAACTTTTGACTTTTACCTATCCATTGATCGGCACGTATGGCGTGGACATGACCCGCAACCAAAGCACTGGCGTTTTAGCGCAATGCGCGATTGTTCATACTTTAGAGAATGAACCTGGTCCTGACGGCGAAACGTTAAACGACTATCTATTGAAGTATCACGTACCAGGCATTCAAGGCGTGGATACGCGTCAATTAACCAAACACATTCGCCAATCCCATACGATGCAAGCGGTGTTGTTGAATCAACCCTTAGTCGACGACTTTGATACGGTATACACCAAACTCTTCGCCCAATGTCAAAAGGCCCCCCAACTTGGCCACGCCACTTATCATAGTAAAGCGGCTCATGCCAAGCATGTGGTGATGATCGACTTTGGCACCAAACAAGGCATTATCGACTCCTTAGTGGACAATGGTATTTCCGTCACCGTCGTGCCTTATACCACGGACTTGGCAATGATCCAAAACCTGCATCCTGATGGCATTTTATTATCCAACGGCCCTGGCGATCCTGCCGATTATGACGTCCTACCACTGATTCAAAAACTGGAACACTTGTATCCGACTGCCGGGATCTGCTTAGGTCATCAGATTTTAGCCTTAGCCAATGGCGCCAAAACTGTTGCCATGGCATACGGGCATCGCGGCATCAACCACCCCGTCCATGCCATCGGTTCAGATCATGCGATCATCACCAGCCAAAATCATGGCTACATGGTCGATCCAGATAGCCTTGCCGGTACAGATCTCGTCGTCACTGCCATCGAAGGTGATGATGGCACCATTGAAGGCTTAGCGCATCAATGGCTGCCAATGTTCACCGTTCAATATCACCCAGAAGCCAACCCTGGTCCTAAAGATGCCAGTGGTTTCTTCAACCAATTCAAACAGTTAATGGAAAAGAAGGTCGCCGCTCATGCCTAAAAATTTGAACATTCATAAAATCGTGGTGATCGGGTCAGGCCCGATCATCGTCGGTCAAGCGGCTGAATTTGATTATTCTGGTTCCCAAGCTTGTTTATCCTTGCGTGAAGAAGGTTACTCAGTGGTCTTGATCAACTCTAACCCTGCCACGATCATGACTGATGATGATATCGCCGATAAAATCTATTTGGAACCATTGACCTTAGAATCCGTCACTCACATTTTAGAAGTTGAAAAACCTGACGCTTTGTTACCGACATTAGGCGGCCAAACCGGCTTGAACATGGCAGTGGCCTTGGATGAAGCTGGTGTGTTAAAGCGCCTCAACATTCAATTATTAGGGACTGGCTTAGATACGATCCATCAAGCCGAAGATCGCCAAGCCTTCAAACAGTTAATGGAAGACTTGCACCAACCGGTCCCGCAATCCTTAACGGTTCATGATTTAGGCAGTGCCTTAAAGTTTGCCGATGCTTGTGGATATCCCGTGATTGTCCGGCCTGCTTTCACCTTAGGCGGTACTGGTGGTGGGATCGCACATGACGAAGCCGAATTGAAAATCATCGGCCAACGCGGTTTGGAATTATCCCCAAACACGGAATGCTTGATTGAAAAATCCATCGCCGGATATAAAGAAATTGAATTTGAAGTGATGCGTGACGCCGCAGGGACCACTATTTCTGTCTGCTGTATGGAAAACATTGACCCGGTCGGCATTCACACTGGCGACTCAATCGTTGTGGCGCCAAATCAAACCTTGGATGATCCGACTTTTCAAAAATTACGTTCAGCTTCATTGCAAATCGTCGATGCGTTGAATATTCAAGGTGGTTGTAATGTGCAGCTCGCCCAAGACCCAAATTCTGATCAGTACTACATTATCGAGGTCAACCCGCGGGTCAGCCGGTCGTCAGCTTTAGCCTCTAAAGCCACCGGTTACCCCATCGCCAAAATTGCCGCCAAAATTGCGGTAGGCTTAAACTTACAAGAGATTCAAAATCCAGTCACTAAAACCACTTTTGCCGCCTTTGAACCCACCCTAGATTATGTGGTCGCCAAGATCCCGCGTTTTCCTTTTGACAAATTTGTGTCGGCTGAGCGTCAACTGGGTACGCAAATGAAGGCCACTGGCGAAGTGATGGGCATCGGCACGACGTTTGAAGAAGCGTTGTTGAAAGCTGTTCAGTCTCTGGAATTAGACACCAACATGCAAACCACTTTATTGCCTAAAACTACCCCGACGGAATCAGAACTCACTGAGGCCTTGGAACACCCTACCGATGTGCGCCTATTTTATTTATTTGAAGCTTTGCGCCAAGGTTGGTCCAAACAAAAGATCCAAGCGCACACGCAGATCACCATGTTTTTCTTGAATAAACTGGCACACATTTTCAACACGTTAACTGGCTTGCAAACTGGCCAGTTAACGGTATCCAAGGCCCAAGCGGCCAATCAATTAGGCTTCACCGCTGGGATGATCGCCCAAGCAGCTGGCGTTTCTGATTCAGTGGTCAACGCCTTACTACCAGCACCAGTTTATAAAATGGTCGATACTTGTGCTGGGGAGTTCGCCTCAGAAACCCCTTATTTCTACTCCACAGCCTTCCCTGGGGAAAACGAGTCTAAGCCTTTAGGCAACAGCATCATCGTTATCGGTTCTGGTCCCATTCGCATCGGCCAAGGCGTTGAATTTGACTACACCACAGTGCATTGTGTTCAAGCGATTCAAGCGGCAGGCTATCATGCGATCATTATCAACAACAACCCGGAAACGGTGTCCACCGACTTTTCAATTTCGGATAAATTGTATTTTGAACCACTGACGGCAGAATCTGTCATGCACATCGTCGATTTGGAAAAGCCACTCGGGGTCATCGTCCAATTTGGTGGCCAAACTGCCATCAACTTAACGGCCAAGCTGGCCAAACTCGGCGTGAAGATTTTAGGCACCAGTTTAGCTGGCATCAACCAAACGGAAGATCGCCATGAATTCGAAACCTTGTTGGCCGATTTACACATCAATCAGCCTCAAGGTGACACTGCCATGAACCTTGAAGAAGCCCGGAAAATTGCCCCAGTCGTCGGCTATCCGGTGATGGTACGGCCAAGTTATGTCTTAGGCGGTCGGGCCATGGCGATTGTCGAAGATGAATCTGAGCTGGCAGAATATGTGCAAAAAGCCATCGCTGCTGCCCCACATCAGCCGATTTTGATCGATCATGATGTGCAAGGTTTGGAATGTGAAGTGGACATTTTATCTGACGGCCAAGATGTCTTTATTCCTGGGATCATGGAGCACTTGGAAGGCAGCGGCATTCATTCTGGGGATTCTATCGCCATTTATCCCCCACAACACCTCACTGCGGCGCAACAAGCTGAAATCATCCAAACTGCCACGGCCATTGGCAAAGCGGTGCACTGCGTCGGCATGATGAACGTGCAATTTATCGTTGCCGATCAATTGTATGTCATCGATGTGAATCCGCGTGCTAGCCGCACTGTGCCATTCATGAGCAAAGTCACCGGCTATCCTTTGGCGAAGCTGGCAACGAATTTGATTCTCGGCAAAACTTTAGCTGATTTGAACTTGCCGATTGGCTGTCCAACGCCAAAACCTGGTGTGGCGATCAAAGCACCGGTTTTCTCCTTCACCAAATTACCTGGCATGGTCACTGGCTTAGCGCCTGAAATGAAATCCACAGGCGAAACCATCGGCTTAGGTCGAGATTATCATGAAGCTTTAGCCAAAGCCTTGTGCGACAGTTATCACTGCACCTTGCCAAAAGCTGGCGATGTGTTATTGAGTTCTCATCAACCCACTGCCGAGCTCGCCAGTGAATTAGCCAATGTCGGGGTGAAGTTGACGCTTGGGGATGGTCAAATTCCAGCACAAAAGCCTTGGGCCGTCTTGAATCTGGATGAACACCAAACCACCGCAAGTCCCTTGAACTATTATGCGCTGAGTCATCAAGTCCCATTGTTGACCAGCACTGCCACTTTAACTGGTTTGCTGAAAGCCGTGTTACAACCGGCGTGACCCATTAAAAAATCCTTCATGATCATCAATCCGATCATAAAGGATTTTTTATGTCATCAGCTTAATTTTTGCCTTGATCAGCTTGAGTCACTGCTTGTTGCGCAACGAGATTTAAATAATTAAATGGCTGATCATAATTCGGGTTGAACAACATATCCACAAAGGCGAGATCATCGATGGTATTGCGGTTTTGAATTGCGATAGATATGGCATTGGCGGACTGGGTGATTTCATGGGTCGACCATAACTGTGCCCCAAGCACCCGACGATCCTCTAGACAATAAACCAAGGTGATCCGCACATCATCATGCCCAGCCATAAACGCTGGGCGATAAGGGCCGACATACGTCACAGAATCAGCGTGAATGCCTTCTTTTTTCGCCCGAACCAGCGTTAAGCCTGTAGTGGCCAGCGTGTGATCGAATAACCGCATCGCCGTTGTCGCTTGTGTGCCGAGGTCTTTTTGAGTATTGCCAAAGACGTTGCGCCCAACAATATAGCCTTGGCGCACAGCGTTAGAAGCCAGCGGCACATAAGCGGATTTGCCCGTTGGATTGAAATGCACCGCACAGGCATCCCCGGCAGCATAAATATTTTCATCACTGGTTTGCATCCAGTGATTCGTCAACAATGCACCATGACGATCCATCGCGACTTGGCCTTGTAGCAACGCGGTATTGGCCAAAAAGCCGGTGCAAACAATGGCCACATCGGCGTCAATATTGCCAGACGCAGTTTCCACGGTAATGGCGTCATCGCCAACGCCAGCTTCAAAAGCCTCAACGCGCGCATTCAAATGCACTGCGACCCCATGCGCTTCAAGCTTTTCGGCAATTTCGGCAGACATCCCAGGATCGATATAATTGTTCAACAATTGGGCATTGCCTTGGATCAAGCTGACTTTATGCCCAGTATTGGCGAAAGCTTCGGCCAACTCCACGCCGATATACCCGGCACCGACAATGGCAATATGTTGGCCTGCCGCAGTATCTGCTTTGATCAATTCTGCTTGACGCGCATCTTTGCACATCAACACGCGAGAATCATCGATACCAAATAATGGCGGCACCTGCACATATGAGCCGGTGGTCATGATCAACTTGTCATAATGATCATCAAACACCGCATTCGACTTTAAATCTTGGACGCGCAAGGTTTGCGTTTTGGCATCGACGGCTAATACGTCATGGCGAATTTTGACGTCAACACCTAAACTGGCAAGATGTTCCGGGGTTTCGTAAAACATGTCAGAGAGCTTTTCCACTTCACCAGATAAGTATAAGGCGATCCCACAAGATAAAAAGGAGACGTTATCGTCACGTTCATAAATCACCACATCAGCTTCTGGATGAAAGGCTTTAATGGCTTTGACTGCAGACACCCCAGCATGGGTACACCCTACGATCACAATTCTCAATTTCTTGTCCTCCTTATGCTGGATCATCAGGGGCTAAGCGCAACAAGTGTGGCTTGCCGTAAAAATACCCTTGGCGCAAATCAATGCGTAATTCATCGGCAACCACATCATCATGAGTGTCTTCAATGCCTTCTAAAATGAAGCGTAAATTGCGTTGATGCGCCAAATTTTGCCAGAATTCGACACGTTGATGAAGTACCGGATCTTCCAAACTTTCATCAAAGTTCTGCAAGGCAAATTTGATTTCAGACGCATAAGGCAATAGATCTTTGACATGGCTGAAATCATTATCCCCTGAATCCACATCGTCGAGACTCAATTCCATCCCCCGGGCCAAATAACGTTTGATTTGCGGTTCCAATAAGTCAAAAGTGATGTGTTTATCACTCGGCTCTTCAGTGAGCTCCACCACCAACTTAACGGGACGCAAAAAGTTCTGCGCTTTGATCAAGGCACTATTAACCTCATCATCAAGCAGTTGCGTGCGATTGAGATTCACTGAAACTGATGGAATTTTTAATGCCAATTTACTCGTTGTGGCCACTAAAACATCTGCGACTGTGTGTGCTGGAATGGCACTAAAGCTGACTGGAGGCCGCCACCCATTTTCGGTGTAAGTCTTCATCAACAACTCATAGCCGATCAAGGTATTATTGATCCGATTCAATTGGGGTTGGATGAAGTACCGATACATCGCCAAGCTCCTTATTTATGTCATCAATTCTTAATACCATTATCCTACTAACGCGACCCTTGTACAAATTTCTTAATTTGTAACCATTCTTATTTTGCTTAAGAAACAAAAATTATTTTCCGGTATCTTACGAATTTCGGCGACGAACTTTCGATGTACGCTTTTTCCACATATGCTTGAATAATTTTTAATTAATAATGACTAATATTTTTATTGGCATACCGGTGGTACAATATCGGCATGGAGGAATACCCTTGATCTTACAACGTCCCAACTTACCCAATTTGCTCCAAACGCAAGAAGAGCTCAACCGCTTTGCCCCACCAGAACTGCAAATGGACTTAACGGATTTTGTCAGCTACTACCAACTATGCCAAGCCGCTGTCAATGAGGTGGGCACTAAGCTCGAAAACCTCGATGCCGATTATCAACTGCACAATGCCCATAACCCAATCCACCACATGGAAGCCCGAATGAAAGACGCGCGCAGCTTGTTTCGCAAAGTCAAAGCACATGATCTGCCGCTGACGTTTGCCAGTATTCATGATCATATTTATGATATCGGCGGCATTCGCGTGATCTGCAACTACCAAGCTGATGTGTATACAGTCGCAGAGAATTTACTCGCGCAGTCAGATATCACCTTGATCCGGCAAAAAGATTCCATCAAGACCCCAAAAGCATCTGGTTATCGCAGTTTGCACCTAGTGGTATCCGTTCAGGTTTTTCAAGCCAAAGGCGTTAAAAACACCCCAGTCGAAATTCAACTGCGCACGGTCGGCATGGATACTTGGGCCAGCTTGGAACACAAACTGCGCTATAAAACCGATGTTGACGCAGACACTGTCGCGCACTATGCCGCACAATTACACGCATATGCCGATGAAATGGATCATATGGAACTAGGAATGCAACGCATTTTTCACGCCTTATCTAATCAAGAATAGCGAGCGTTATCTTGTCAGCATACCAAGCATTCCAATTGCCGTCAAAAAAGCTTGTGAATTTCCGCATTAGGAAGTCACAAGCTTTTTTGTGTTACTCGAGATCAAAACACTGGATCACGCGATCGTTGCGCGGTTGTAGATCACGATTATTAGTGCCAAATTGATGGACAAACCATGCCGCTTGCTCAGCGGAAACGGTCGCGTGTTTGGGTTGGATCACATACCACTCGACGCCTTCCGTTAATGGCGGCGTGGTCAATGAACCCAGATAATGGTAAACCTTACCAGCAGTTGGCATTAAAGCCGATAAATCGATGGCTTCCGCATGTTGGGTGCCGGGTGCAAAGTCGTCGATCACTTGCTGGATAAGCGGATTTTCAGCGCCTTCGGTAAACAAAACCGCCACCACACACAACTGTCCAATCGCATTCTGATGAACAAAATGTAATTCTAAGGCAGCTGGTTGATCAATGACATGCTCAGCTGGCACATGAAAATGCATTTGGACACAGTGATAGGTCTGCGTGCCGATTTGCACTTGGCCTGAACCGAGTAACTTAATGGTGGTGCCATCATCAAGTTCGGTTTGCATTTGATAAGGTGCGCTGATTGCTAAATGTAAATTGGCGACGACCTGGGCATCGTGCAAGGCAATCGGTGATTCTTGGGCGCCAAAGCCATTAGGCCAAGCTGCTTGGTTGCCGTAATCTAAAACCATGATCCCATCTCCCAAAATTAATTTTGAATGGTTTGTAATTCACGATATTGTTTGGTCATCCAACTGGTATAGGATAACCCTTTTGGCAAGGTTTCGGTGACATGTAAAATCGGAATATGATATTTTTTTGCCATTGTGATCGCGTTATCCACGATTTTGCTGGACACTTGGGTATTCACCACGAAAAAGGCGATTTTACCAGTTGCCATTTGCCGATTGAGTTGGCGCACGTCTTGGGGACTCGGGTCACTGCCTTCTTCCACGGCTTGCGCAAAATGCGTGTTCGCCACGCGATAGTCCATATAAGCTAAGGCATTGTTAAACACTGGCTCAGAAACCGCGACTTGTTTGTCACCCGCATTTTGCTTGAGTTGATCGATCAAAGTCATCAGCGGTTGCAGTTTTTTGATATAGGTTTTGGCATTTTGTTGATAGTCAGCTTTGTGTTTTGGATCTAACCGCCCTAATTTGGTCGCCAATGCGCGCGCAATTTTCGGCATGGCCGTTGGCGTATACCAAATGTGTTCATTTTGACCATTTTTGACGCCGACGATTTTGGCCGCAGACAAGGTCGAAACGGATGGTTCGGCGGCAGTCAACTTATTCATCCAGGCATCATAGCCGGCGCCATTGGCTAACACCAAGTCCGCTTTGGCAACCATTTTACCGGTGGTCACGGTAGGATCAAAGTCATGGGGATCAACGGCTGGATCATTGATCACGCTGGTCACGGTGCCATGTGTCCCCACCACGGCTTTGGCGACTTCCGCGTAAAAATCGACGCTGGTCACGACATGCATGCGGTGATTGGGCTGAGGCTTAGCCGCACAGCCTGCAAGGGTCAGCACTAATACTAGGAAAAACCATTTTAATTTTCGCACAGGCATCCTCCGCTTCTGAACATATTGTACCAAAATTTTACGCCAATGCTTGCAGGTTTATGCCAAAATCGGCATACTAGACAAAAAGGGGGCTCGATCATGGCATTGTTTGACCGCGAAAATCAACTGATCCAAATTCTTGAAAGTCTCTCGCGCACAGGGAACATTTCCCAAACCGCCAGTGAGTTATTTATGACCCAACCCACGGTCAGTAAAATTATCCGCACGCAGGAAAAAGAATTCAACTGTGAATTCATCGATCGCACCGCACATCCATTGAAGCTGACTTACGCCGGCGAATATTATCTCAACAAAATTCGCCAGCTCGCCCAATCGTATCAAACCTTAAGCCATGATCTGCAAACTTATGCCCAAGACGCCCATGGCCATATTTCCATCGGCGTCAATTCAAGTTTAGCCCAAGTGGTTTTGCCTGAACTACTCCCGTTATTTCATCAGCGCTTCCCGCAAGTCGGCATTCAATTGCGAGAACTCGATTCCACCGTATTACAACAAGCCGTCCAAAACGGCGAACTCGATGTCTACATCGGCGTGACCCCAGCTTATAACGCGGCGCTGGCTTATCGACATTTGTACAACGATGGTGGGGCTTTGATTTTGCCAAAACGCATGCAGCCAAAAGTGATGCCAGATTTGCCGATCGTCAATGTCGCGCCTTTTGTCAACGGCCAAGATTTCATTTGCGAAACACCAGAATCAGATTTTCAACGCAATGTGGATGGCTATTTGACCAAATATCATATTGCGCCAAGCACCGTGTTGCAAACCCCGAACTTAACCACTGCATGTGCGCTGGCTTGCGCCGGACTTGGGGCTACCATCATCCCCCACTCGATGCCTGTGCACTATCTCAAAGATCAAGCCGTTTGCGTGTTGCCGATCGCAGAATCTGCTTTTCAAACGGCGGTGGAAATCGTTTATAACCAAGAACGCCACTTAACGTCTCCGATCCAAGCTTTCATTGACTTAGCGATTCAACACTATCACGAAATTTCTGAATGATTGTTTCCAAAAACCCGTCACTTTTTTCTGCAAAGTGACGGGTTTTGTTGTACTCTTAACAAGAGCCAACAATTGAGCGCGGCAAATGCTTTCGTCAAACTCTTGTTTTTGGTCGCGGGACACTGCCATAGCGCGCGGCGTACCAGCACCATTTTTGACTCCGATAAAAACCATTGCACAGTTTTTTTGTTGTGCCATATAGGAGGAACAATCTATGAATGGCAGCACTGCCTTCCATTTGAAACAAATCATGAGCGCCGAGCATTTAAGCGTGACGCAAGCCGCAAAGCAAATCGGGATCTCTCCGGTCAGCATGCGCAAAGTCTTAAAAGATGCCAAAATGAGTACTGCGGTGATGTTTAAGATCAATCGCTTCATCGATGAACACGAAAGCATCATTGCCACCAAGCCTGGTGAATTACCTCAAGCAGCAAAGCCCGCTGAAGCAGCCAAAAAAACTGCGCCAGCAAAAACCACTGCTAAAAAAACCACCCCAGCAAAGCGTAACCATAAAGAATTAGCTGAAAAAGCTGCCGCAAAGAAAACAGCGAAGAAACAACCTGCAAAGAAAGTTGCCGAAAAGTCAGCTAAAAAAGCCACACCGGCTAAAACCAGTGCCAAAGCCGCAACTGCTCAGCCAAGCAATGCTAAACAAGCAACGGCCAAGCAAAATGCATCAAAGCAACCGGCTACCAAGCAACCCGCCAAAAAGGTGGCGGCCAAATCGACAACTAACCAACCAGTTGCCAAAAACCCAGCTAAAAAAGCCACGAACAAGGCCAATACCAAGCAAACCAATGTCAAAACTACCGCTAAAACCGCTGAACAATCGGTTAAGCCTGTTGCCAAGCCAACGACAACTCAAGCGCAACCGAAAAAAGTGGTACGCAAACAAAAACCAGCGCGCTTTACCATTCATCAAATCGATGGCGCCCCAATTCAAACTGAAGCCGAACATGAAGCCGAACGTTTAGCCCAAGCCGCAGCAGTTGAAGCCCGCGCTGAACAATTATCTCAAGCTGGTGTTGGCAGCATGAATCCAACTGCCCAAGTGCCTGCCCATCGCAAAGCGCAAACACCAGCCGTGCAACAACCAAAAGCCACTGCGTCAAAAACAGAAACCAAGCCTGAAAAAACAGCCGTTGCAGAAAAACCTGTGACACCAAAAGCAACTCCAGCTAAACCAGTGGCCCAACCTCAACCACAAACTAAAGCGGCTGAACCAAAAGTGGCCCCAGCTAAACCTGCTGCGCAACCAGAACCTACCAAGCCGAATGCACCAGTAAAACCTGAGCCAAAGCCGGAAACAGTAAAAACTGAAGCGCTAGCAAAAGAAACGCCAGTGCAAGTGGATGAAGTCAAAGCTGCAGAACCTAAGAAAAATCCGCAAACGTTGCAATTGTTCATCGATGAATCGTTTGTGCATGGCAATGATTATCAACGCAACATGTTTATCGGCGCAACTTTAGTCGATCAAGACAACGAACACGCCTTAGATCAATTCTCCAACACTTTGTATCCATTTGGTTGGCAACCAGGCGATGAAGTCAAAGCCCGCGGTAAGAGCCATGACCAAATTGCTGCCATGTTGACGCAAGCCCACGGCGACCAAGCGCAAAACTTTGTCACTTATTCCCCACAATCCGATATGGGTAATTTCGCCTTAGGCTTTGGGATCTGGTATCCATACTTAGCCACGATTTTACGCGTGTTAAACACCTTGGATTACTTACCAAACAAAGTACGCATCGCTTTGGATCGGCGCAACGAGTTTGAAGATGAACAATTAGCCGTGGCTGCGCGAATGTTGAACGCTTATGTCAAAGCGCAAAGCGGCAAAGACGTGATGTTCATGTTGCGCACCAGCGACTCTAAGTCGACCATCGGGATTCAATATTCTGATTTCTCTGCTCACGCCGCATTGACCTTCACCAAAGAACAATTGGCTGAATGCGGGATCACCCGCTTGGAAGATCTCGGCAGTCAAATCGGCGATCAAATCACCTTGTTTTCCATGATCGGCTTACAAAAATACATGTTAGATGATCGCTCCGTGGTCAAACAACAAGCCGGCTTTAAAAACCCAGTATTGGTCGCCGCTGAACGCTTATTCCGTTTAGCCAACAAAGCCACCAGTTTATCGCAAGTGCCTGATGAAACCTTGACGCAAGCGAAGTTAGTCGTCAACCAATTGTTGCAAGTGTGCCCAAGTGCCATCAGCGGTGCCATCAACAAAATGCCTTTCCAAACTTGGTATGATATGGTTGCTCGCGCTGCTGCCTTGTTGCACTACAACGACGAAACCTTACCAAACTTCGAACTAGATCCAGATGCGATGCAAATCGCCCAAGACGCGTTGAACAACATTGCCAACTTGTTAGCCACTGCGCGTTAATCCCGCCATTATGAAACGAGACCGCTATGCTTTAGCGGCCTCGTTTTTTGATTGTACGGACAAAAAATGCCAACCAGCGATTGGGCTGGTTGGCGACGGTTTGGGTTGGTTGGACCCGTGTCCGCATGATCAACTTTACAAGGGGCATTTTATC
>CAKRHU010000005.1 GCA_934339215.1 uncultured Lacticaseibacillus sp. | reverse complement strand
ATCACGATTTCGCAGATCTACCGCGACAAAGAATTCATCGCCCCACATGGTGATACCCAAATTCACTTAGGCGACCACATTATCTTCTCCGGCGATAAAACCGCCGTCGCCGATATTCGCCAACAACTGGAAAAGAAAAACTAATGACAACACTCAAAGCGCCTTACCGGATGCTGGTCCGGTAAGGCGCTTTGTTTGGGCTAGACTTCATGCGATTGTTGTAACTTAGCCTGAGTTTGACGATCGCCGGCGTCTTCGAAAACGACCCATTTTGTTATCATCTTCTCCTTTTTCTTTCACAAACCTGCCACCGAGAATCGGCCCAAGTGTTACAATATCAATATATTTAAGAAAGTGGTGATACACAATGAAGCAAGGAACCACGATCCTCACCTTGGACAACGGCTACCACTTGTGGACCAACACCCAAGGCACTGGTGATATTCATTTGCTGTGCTTACACGGCGGCCCTGGTGGCACCCATGAATACTGGGAAAACTTCGGCAAAGAACTCGCAGACCTCGGTGTACAAGTGCATATGTACGACCAACTCGGCAGTTTTTACTCCGATCAACCTGATTATTCCGACCCAGAAAATCAAAAATACTTAACGACTGACTACTTCTTGGATGAAGTCGAAGAAGTTCGCCAAAAGCTCGGCATCGATCATTTTTATTTGATCGGCCAAAGCTGGGGCGGTGCCTTAGTGCAACTGTACGCCTTGAAGTATGGTGAACACCTTAAAGGCGCGATCATTTCTTCAATGGTCGACAACATCAACGAATACCTCGAACATGTCGAACTTTGCCGTGAAGAGGCGCTGCCACCTTCCGCTGTTCGCTACATGAAAGAAATCGAGAAAAAAGGCGACTGGTCTGATCCCCAATACCAAAAGTATGTTGACGTATTGAATGCCGGCTATGTGGATCGCAAACAACCACCGGCAATCTCACACTTGATCTCCACCATGGCCACTGATGTTTATGGCGCTTTCCAAGGCGATAACGAATTTGTTGTTACTGGTAAGCTCAAGGATTGGGACATTCGCGACCAAATCCACAATATCACCGTCCCTACCTTGTTGACTTTTGGTGAACACGAAACCATGCCAATGAAGTCCGCCCAACGTATGGCTGAAGACATTCCGCATGCTCGTTTGGTCACCACGCCAGATGGTGGTCACCATCACATGATCGACAACGCCCCAGTTTACTTCAAACATCTGAAGCAATTTATCTCCGATGTTGAAACTGGCAACTTCAACGATTAATACCAGTGGTTTTTAAACCGGGCTTAGCCATTCGGATAGCCTAGCCAAGACCCTTGAGTCGCACTTTGACTCAAGGGTCTTGGCGTAGCTAGACGTATTGGCGTTGGTTTAAAAACCACGACGACCAATGTGAGCTAAACCGGGCTTAGCAGTCCGGGTAGACTAGAAAAAGCCGTTGAACCGCACTTTGGTTCAGCGGTTTTTGCGTAGCTAGACGTGGCTGCGTTGGTTTAGGGAACACAACGAGTCAGGACGAATTATGTCCTGGCTTTTTTTCTTGCAAAAAATTAGGCATTTTCTTCTATAGAAAGACTTAAGTAGGCAAGTCCCCAGCCAGCGGGTATAATTAAGGTGGAAATGGAGGCGATTCCAATGAAGAAGTTTTGGGGTATCACGATCACCTTATTCACCGCATTAAGTTTAGCCGCTTGTGGCAACAAACCAGCCACTAAAAATTCATCTAACAGTCAATCAACGTTTTCAGTCAAACAAAAGTCGAGTTCAAAATCCAAATCCAGCTCAAGCAAATCCTCGAGCGCCAGCAGTTCATCTAGTGTCAGCTCTAGTTCGTCAAACAAAGCAAATGCTACTTCAGATTCAACGTCCTCAACCAAATCAGAAACGACAGCCGATCGTTTAGGAAGTTTGACCCAACAACTTAAAGCTGCCTTACCATCGGCGAAACTTCCAGCCACCTACCCTGTAGCATCAGGTCAAGTCCTCAACACTAGCTATTCAGGCAACGCCAGTCGTTATACAATCTACTTTGGGACTGGCAGTTCTGCATTACCGTTTAACACCAGCAGCGTCAACGCCAATGCTGCAGACATCAGTTTAAGTGCCCAAACCTACGCAAACGCCGCGGATGCTGAAGCGCAGATCAACTACCAAGCACCGGAAACTGGTTTACCGACCGTGGCACTAGGCGACAACCTCACCGGCACGCAACAAGGCGCCGCGGGTTCCACTTACACCAACTGGCAAGAAGGCCGCTGGTCACTCACCGTTCAAGCCATCAACCAAAATCAAGAAAATGGCTTGACCTTAAGTCGCCAAGTCGTCGCCTTGCTGTCAAAAGAATTCTTACCGATCCCGGCCACTCATGGTGCGATCAGCTTGCGGGTGAACACTGGCGGTTTACGGCTCAACAGTGTCACTTGGCGTCAAGGAAACATTTTGTACAATGCCACTGGGGTTGATGCCATCACGTTACTGCAAGTTGTCACTTCGCTCAGTTAATCAAAAATCGCCGCTGGCTTCTGTCAAATCAGAAGTCAGCGGCGATTTCATTTTGATTAACGGCGCTTGCGGGTGGCGATTTTCTTGTGAAGCACCATGCGCAGATCATAAATGCCGACCAGCAAGAACACGATCCCGGCCAAAACAGCGCCGATTGTATGCCCCGTTTCCCATAAACGGTAGGCAACATAACCCCCACCACCGAGCGAAACGACTGCAGAGCCGACCCAGTAACTCAAGGAACTGCTTGAATTTGATTGTTTGGCAGAGGTTTCCATCATTTGGCGAAATTTTTCTTTCATGGCTGTACTCCTTTGGTGTCGGGATGATTTTGAGCTTGAGCTTTGTCTGAATAAAAGTGCGCATAAACAGTTGGCTTAGCACCGCTTGCGACCCACAACTGCTGGCCGTGGAGCTGAAAACTGGTCCCACTGCCAGTTTTTTGATACCAGCCGCGCAGATTCAACCAACCAGCGTACGTGTTGGCAGCGGCCCAGTTGGCTTTCGGCGTTTCAGGTTGCTGAGCGGCATCAAGAATCTGATTATCTGCCTTGCTACGCTCAGTGGCCCAATAGACTGGCGTTTTGATGCGGTCATAAATCACGGCGTTTTTAGTAAAGCGGTAAGTATGCGGTGAGCCTTGCGCGTCAACGTTGTACCAAAGCCTTCGATACTCACGGGTAAACACGGCGCGATGCGTTTTTTTCGGCGTTGTAGGTGGCTGAGGCTTGGTCGCAGGCTTTGCAGTGCAACCAGCTAAGCAAATCAGTAAGCTCAGCGCGAGCATTTTTTTCGTCATCGCATCCTCCACATTCAGTTTAACACGTTAAGGCTGGCGTGTGCTAAACTAGAAGCAAAGTCAGGAGGAACCACAATGAAAACAGTTACCGTGTATCTCGTGCGCCATGGGCAAACTTGGTTCAATCGCTTCAACAAAATGCAAGGCTGGTCTGATTCACCATTGACTGACCAAGGAATCGCTGATGCCAAGCGCGCCGGCGATTTGTTGAGCCATATCACCTTCACGCATGCATATTCCAGTGACACCATGCGCGCTTCCAACACCGCGCGCGAAATTTTGGCCAAAAACCTGAACTCCAACGTGGCATTGACCATCACCCCGTTCTTCCGCGAACAATTCTACGGATATTACGAAGGCGAAGACTCACCAAAAACCTGGTACGCAGTCGGCGCGCCACATGATGCCCCATCTTTTAAAGAAATCATTGCCAAATACGGCGTCGACGCTTCTAAAGATTTCTGTCATGAAGCCGATCCTTTCGGTGCCGCAGAAGATGCGCTGACTTACTGGAATCGCCTGCAAAAAGGCTTCAAGTTACTGCGCGCTGACAATCAACACGGCGACAACGTCTTGTTGGTTTCCCATGGCACCACGATTCGCAGCATTGTTGACAAATTCGGGAAAAACGATGGCTTTAAAGTTACCGATTCCCCTCGCAATGGTTCGATTTCTAAAATCGCGCTAACCAATGAAGGCGTGAAAGTCTTGAGTTATAACCAATTGGAACTGTAATCCCGTTATTTTAAAGTTGTGTTCGAGTTGAAACATGTTACAAAAAAAAGAAGCGCACGACCTCTGCCAAGGTCATGCGCACAGAGCCGAAATAAGTTCGGTGGTCAATAGAACAACAAGCTAAGGCCGCGTCTATCTCGCAAAAGTATTACGCGGCTTTTTGCTTGCTTATTTTTTCCGAATTGCTTCGAACGCCGCAATCAGTCCGCCAACTGCTATTAACAGTTTCGTCGTCACTGAAACGAGGAGGGTTAGACCTCGAACCAGCGAGACTAGCAAACCAATCACGGCTGTGGCAGTCAAGATTGCACCAACCACAAGCTAAGCTGTACGCCAATCTTTCGAAATCTGATGCCGAGGTTTAGCCACCAAGGGCTCCACCTTCTTTCAAAAGTTGCACCACCGAACATAATACTTTTCTGCGTAATTTATCGTACCATACACCACTGTCGAGTTATAGAATTTTAGACGGAAATATGTTATTTAATTAATCGTATTCGTATACAAATACCTTGCTAAAAATGCGCCACCTCCACAGTCGAGGTGACGCATCGTTTTTATTTGGCGAGATCTTTTTTAATGACGATGCCTTCATATAACCAAACGGTCAAGGCATAGTATACGCCGTACAACACGATGAAAATCGCAAATGGGATCCAAATGTTATGGTAAGGATCGTGAAGCATCGACGTGAACAGCTGTAAGCCAAACAACACGTGAATGACCCCAAGCACCCCTGGGAAAGCGAACAACGCGCCGATTTCTTGACGGACGGAACGCCGCAACAACCCTGGACGCACGCCGATTTTTTGTAACATCAAGTAACGACTCGCATCAAAGCTGGCGCCACTTAAGATCTTAAACATCAACGTCGACGCTAACATAGCAAGAAACGCGATCCCTAAGAAGAAGCCCATGAAAGCCAAGCCTGAGAACATTTCGTTGATCAAACCGTATGTCGCCATTTTCTGGCCGGACATTTGGGTGTTGGTCACATGAAATTGCTTATTCTGCGCTTTGAACATCGCATCAAACGCATCGTAGTTGGCCGCAAAGTCTTTGACTTGATAGGTCACGATGTTGCGCGTCTTACCAGTCAACGCCACATATTCAGCATGCGGCACGATTTTGATTTGGCGCTGTGCATCAGCTGGCGTTCTGAATTGTTCCAACTGACTGGCAATTTCGTTCATGTTTTTGGTCAAGTCAGCGTTAGTCTTCAACGACAAATGCGTTGACGTCTTGCCATCATAAGCGATGAACTTCAATGGCCGGGCGTTGATTTGAGTTTGATCAAACACCACCGCCTTGCTGGTGACTTTTTGCGTATAACGCGTTTTGCTCGTCACCCCAGTTAACTCAGCGGCCGCTTTTTGCGTCGCAGCGTTGGCATCAATGGTCGTCGCATCATAAGCCGATTGGGTATTGGCCAATTCTGGAATCGCATTTTGGAAGCCTAAGCCGACGGTGATTGCACCTAATGCTAAGGCAAACAGGATCGCAACCACGGCTAAAATCTTGGTGTAATCGCGGATCCGGAAAGACAACTGACTCAAGGTGAAGGTATGCAGGCTTTTAGCCGCATAAGCGTGGTTTTTCTTCAGTAAACCGATCAACCAGACCAACAAGGCATTGAACAAGAAGTATGTCCCTAAAACGATGGTGATCAACGCGATCCCGATGGCGGCCATTTGTAATTTCGCCAATTGGGTCATGGACCAGTAGCCGATCGCCAACAACACGATAGCGAGGATACCTTGTACAATTAACTTCCAACGTTTCTGTTGAAGCCGGTTCGGCAAAGTGGATGCATGCAACAGTTCCAACATTGGCGTTTTCAACAAGCGCCCAGCATTGACGAAAGCTGCCAGCACAAACATCAACAAGAAAAAGCCAAACGTCGCGATCAAAGCTGGTGGCCAAACCACAGCAAAGTGTGACGCCGGCGCATGCAGCATTGAAATCAACATGTTCCCAGCGATCCCCGTCAGCCCCATGCCGATGACCACACCGACAACAGAAGCTAAAAAACCAACCGATACCGTTTCAATAAAAATCAACTGGGCGATTTTGCGACTTTTGGCCCCGAGCATCATAAACATCGCATAATCGCGCTGGCGCATACTCATCAAGAAAGTGTTGGCGTAAACGATATACACCATGGTGATGATCACCAACAGCACTTCCCCGAAGCCGAAGATAAACGGCGTCATGCCGATGGGAGAATTTGATGTCAAGAACTTGGTGTTCGTGGCCAACGCCATAAACATGTAAAACACGGCACTGGCGATCACCAAGCCGGAAAACAACACGGCGTAATCACGGAAGCGTGAGCGAATGCCGCCTAAAGCTAATTTGCGTAACATTGCCGACCCTCCTATTGTTGAAACGTGCCTAACGTACTCAAAATTTCTTGATAAAAGGCTGCCTGGCTCTTGTCGCCATGTACCAATTCTTGCCCGATTTGCCCATCTTTAATGAACAAGATCCGTTGCGCATAGCTGGCTGAGAATGGATCATGCGTCACCAACAAAATCGAAACGCCTTGTTCTTGGTTCAAACTGGTCATCGTATCCAGCAATTCTTTAGCCGATTGCGAATCCAAAGCCCCGGTTGGTTCATCCCCGAATAAAATGGCTGGGTTTTGCACCAAAGCACGGGCTGCGGCCACGCGTTGCTTTTGCCCACCAGAAAGTTCGGTCGGGTAATGGTCCAATACCGCATCAATCCCTAAAGTCTTGGCAATGTGGTTGACCGCTTCGACTTGTTTGTTGTGGCTGATGTTTTGCAACGCCATTGGCAAGGCAATGTTTTCACGCGCGGTGAGGTTTTCCAACAAGTTGAAATCTTGGAAAATGAATCCAACTTGCTTCGCGCGGAAATCTGAAAGTTTGTCACCTTTCAATGCTGTGACGTCTTGACCATTGATCTTGACACTGCCACTAGTTGGGCGGTCAAGCGTGGATAAAATATTTAATAATGTCGTTTTCCCAGAGCCTGATGCGCCCATAATGCCGACGAATTCGCCGGGTTGCACATTGAAGGTCACGCCTTTTAAGGCTTGGAATTGTTTTTGATTTTTCTTCCCATAGGTTTTGGTGATGCCATCAACGGCGACCACTGGTTGGTTTTGCATGACTATTGCCTCCCCTTTTTCAATAACTCTATGTTACCGTATTTCCTGCCGATTTGAACGAACACGTGCCTAACGATTTTGTAAGCTCTAAAGTTTCTCTAAAGAAAATTTCAGTAAATTGTTCCCTATGCCATGAAAATTAGGTAGAATGTAGCGAACCCTTTTTTCATGTGCTGGGCGACTGGTCGAAAAGTGGTGGGCTCCATCGAGTTGGCGTCACTACGTTGGCATGAACAAGTTGCCGGTGCGGCCGGCTCCAGAAATCGGCCCAAACCGCCGATGTTCTTTTGCCTAGAATTTGAACCAAAGAAAAAACACTTTGTTTCAAATTCTGCCGATGAAATCTGCGTCAGCCACCAAAAACCGGTGTCTAACTTGATTTCACTTGCACGGGCAATTGTTCACGCCACCTTCGTTTTGCCAACTCGACTCCACCCACCACTTTTCGATCTCTTATCCAGCTTATGAAATGACTTTATACCTATTGTATGGGGTCAATTGTCCAGAAATTATTCACGAGACGTTAACTATCGGATTGCAACATCGCAGCATGAGGCATTATGCCGATCAGTTAACAACACGCAGGCGATTTGAATTTGGGCCGGAAGCTGGCCAGCACGACATAGTGAGAATGCAGTTGGCGGTTTACCGCCTACTGCATTCTGCAGAGGAAGATCCGGCGAGTGGGAAGCGTAGCGACACACTCGGCTAGCTTCCTCGAGGACCCTCACTATGTTGGGCTGAGTCAGCTGAAGTCCCAGACTCAAATCGCCGCACATTTGCCATTACATAGGAGGCTCACATGTTCTTGAATAAAGCGCCAGGGTGCTAAGCGATGTTTGTCGCTTAGGATTTTGGAGGAAATTATGCAACCTGAAAAACAAAAGCAATACATTCCATGGGTCATTGTCGGCTTAATGGACTTTGTCACAGTCATCGGCTTTGACGATATTATTTATAACTTTCAAAACCAAGGGCTAGTCGCCGTTACTTCTTGGGTTTTGATGACGATCTTTTACGTGATCCCTTATAACTTGATCGTCGCACACATGGGCTCCACCTTCGCTGAACATGGCGGTGGGATCACTTCTTGGATGCGCCAAACCAATGGGGACACAGTTGGTTACTTCGCCGCTTGGTTTTACTGGATTACCGGCCTCCCATATGTCGTCGATGTCGCCAACTCCGTAGTCATTTCCTTTGGCTGGATCTCTAACGGCAATGGCAACATTCAAGCCCACATGGGGAATGCCTGGTTTGGCATTTTCACCGCGGTGGTGTTCGTGGTCTTCATTTGGCTCCAACACTTCTTCAAGAACAAGTCCCTTGAAGTGATGTCCACCATCGGCGGCGGCGCGATGTTTATCATGACGGTGTTGTTTGTCATCATGACCATCGCCGGCTTGATGCACGGCAACCCGATCGCCACGCATCCCTTCCACTTCTCCAGCTTCATGCCGAAGAACTTCTTCTCATTATCCTTCTTATCGACGTTTGGTTTGTTCGTGTTTGCCATGAACGGTTCCGAATTGGCTGCCCCTTACACGGCTGATATGAAAAATCCGGCCAAAGACTTCCCGAAAGCTTTGAAAATGATCGCCATCATGACGATGTTTTTGACCTTGTTTGGGACTTTCTCTTTAGGGGTTTACTTCAACGCCCATCACTTGCCAAATGATTTGAAAATGAACGGTTCTTACTATGCGTTCCAAGCCATCGGTCGCCAATTTGGCATGGGTAACGCCTTGATGTATGTCTTCGCTGTGGTGCAAGGCATTTACATGTTAGCCCAATTAGCAGTTATTCTTGACGCATCAACGCGTGTCTTCTTATCTGATGTAGCCAAGCGCTTCATGCCCCGACAACTCACCAAGAAGACTGAAGACGGCTTGCCGATCAACGGTTACTGGTTGACCACCATTTTATGTGCGGTGATCATGGCTTTAGGCGGCATGTTGCCAAAGATCAACGACATTTTCAACTGGTTGTTGAACTTAAACGGGATCGTCTCCCCATTCTCCACGATGTTCTTGTTCTGGTCTTACATCATGGTCCGCAAGAATCCAGAACGCTTCCCAACCCCTGATTACAAATACATCAAAAACGACAAGCTGGGCTTGATCGTGGGGTTGTGGATGTTGATTGTCACCTTCTTGTTGGCTTGCTTGGGCTTTTTCCCAACCGATGCCAACGACAAGACGTTTGCATTGATGTTGACGTTAAACATTGTGGTCCCAATTGGCATGGTCTTATTAGGCTTTATGATGCCTTGGATCGCCAAGCGTCAAGCCGCCGGGCAAAATGCGTTCGGGCGCACGGCTTGGTGGATCATGACCGTCATCGTCGCTGTGGCTTTGATCTACTTAGCCAGCGATGGGATCAATACCAGCTTATTAGTTGGTAAGAGCTTGGCGTTACGTTATGCTGTGACTGGGATCGTCGATGTGATCTTGTTCGGCCTGATCATGAGCATGACCAAAAATGGACGGCGCGGCACCATCGCCTAACTTTTTTGAAAGACTCAATTCGCTTAATTGCGAGTCGGGTCTTTTTTTGCCTGTACACAATTGTTTTTAGACAATTATTCTTGTTAGTTTCTTTGAATCCTGCTATGCTTGTCACACTAAGTTGTAATCGGTCCCATCAGGAGGCACCATGGCAGATATTATCACTGGCACACATTTGACCATCGGCTATGACCAGCGCATCATTTTGCGTGATCAAGCCTTGCATATTCCAGCAGGCCTTATCACCGGATTGATCGGCCCTAACGGTAGCGGTAAGTCCACCTTGCTCAAGGCCATCGCCCAAATCAATCCACTGAAAGCTGGCGACTTACAAGTGCTCGGCCAGCCTTTGTCTGCCTATTCAAGCAAGCAACTCGCCACCAAACTGGCTTATTTGGCGCAAAGTCCGCAAGTACCAGGGGATCTCACGGTGGCCACTTTGGTGAAACTTGGTCGCTACGCCTATCATTCCGGGATGTTTGGCGCTGATCCTGATGAAAAGGCGCAGGTGCAAGCGGCGATGATCCAAGCTAAAGTCGCCGACCTTGCCGATCGCCCATTGAACAGCTTATCCGGTGGCCAAAAACAACGTGCCATGATCGCGATGACCTTAGCGCAAAATGCAGAAATCTTGTTACTTGACGAACCGACCACTTATCTGGATCTCACGCATCAACTGTCAGTGTTAAATCTGATGCAATGCCTCAATCACGATATGGGCAAAACCGTTGTGGTGGTGTTACACGATTTGAATCAAGCAGCGCGCTACTGTGACCATTTGATCTGTGTGCATGATGGTAGACTGGTTGCCACTGGCACTCCGAAACAAGTATTAACCGATGCACTGCTCGCTGAAGTGTTTGGCGTCAGCGCAGAGTTAGTGACGCCGACTGGTTGTGATTATCCCCAATTGTTGAACACGCAAACTTTGGAGGGCGCCTGATGAAACGAATCAGCTTGCGGCATCTCAATATTGGATTATTTCTATTATTAAGTCTGCTGGCAATGATCTCAACTGCCGCTGGGGTGAAGTGGTACGGACTGCTCACTTGGTTTTCAGCAACGCATCTCACCCAACAGATCCTATTGACCATTCGCTTACCGCGCACCTTAGCGGCCATTTTAGTCGGCGGAATGCTCGCGCTGTCCGGTCAACTGATGCAAAACGTGTCGCACAACCCGATCGCTGACCCGTCGATTTTAGGTGTCAATGCTGGAGCGATGCTGGCTTTAATGATCGGCGGACTGCTTGGGCTCAATCTCAACATTTTCAATTCCTTGTGGTTGAGCATCCTTGGCGCAGGCTTAGCTTTCGTCGTTGTTTTAGGGTTAGCGATGCGCCGGCGCGGATTAGATGTGCTCCGGTTTATCTTAGGTGGGACTGTGGTGTCGAGTTTGATCACGTGCATCGCTTATGCCATTGGGATCTTGACCAATCAAACCGCGCAGTATCGCAACTTGTTAGTTGGCGGGTTTGCGAATGTCACCATGCCACAAGTCCATGCGTTGCTCGTCGTGATGGTGATTTTAGTGATCAGCGTTGCCTGTTTTCACAAAGAGTTGTCGCTGTTGCTTTTAGACGACAGCACTGCCCGTGGGTTAGGCGTGCGGCCTGCACGTACCCGCTTACTGGCGAGTGTATTAGTCGTTTTAAGTGCGGCAATGGCAGTCGCAGTTGGCGGCAATATCGGCTTTGTCGGCTTAGGCGTGCCCCAGCTCGTGAGCTTCTGGCATCCGGACCGATTGGAACGCAACGTTTTACCAACGATGTTACTCGGCGCCAGCTTTATGTTAGCCGTCGATATCCTCGCCAAAACGCTCAACCGCCCTAACGAACTGCCACTTTCTGCATTAAGTGCGATTTGTGGTGGGATTTTCTTACTGATGATGTTGAATCGCAAAAAGGCGGTGGTGGCATGAAGACCTTCACGCGCTACCTGATTGTAATCGCGCTGGCGCTATTGGCCACCTTCGCTTGTTTAATGTTTGGTGACATTCACTTATCGCTCAGCCAAGTGCTCAACGCATTATTCGGCCTTGGGGATCACGTTTCGACTTTAGTGATTTGGCAAATGCGCCTGCCTTATGTGTTTGCGGCATTGATCTGCGGCAGTGCCTTGGCAGTCAGCGGGTTGTTGTTGCAACAACTCACGCAAAATCCATTAGTGGATTCTTCAATTTTAGGCGTGAACGCCGGAGCCAGCTTAGGCGCGGTATTATTGATCGCGTTAAGTGCGCGCTATAAAGCTTTATCCGTCCAAGCTTGGTTACCCTTGGCGGCGATCCTTGGCGCATGTTGTGCCTTAGTGTTGGTCCAACAAACCAGCGCCCAACACGACCGCTTGCGCTTGTTATTGCGCGGGGTTGCGTTGACAGCCTTGCTCAATGGCGTGATTTTAATGTTACAGCTCAATATGAATTCGTTTAATTTTGAACGCGTGTTGACTTGGTTGACTGGAAGCTTTTGGAATGTGGATGGTAAGTTTCTAGCAGGCTATGGATTAGCGGCAGTGGTGTTGTTGCTATTGGTTTGGTGGTTCCGCGCTGATTTTAACATGTTGAACCTTGGTGATGACATGGCCCAAGCTGCTGGCGTGAATATTAATCGCACCAAACGACTATTAATGAGCTTGGCAATTGCGTTAGCCGCAGTTGCAGTCGCAGTCGGTGGGGCAATTGCCTTGATCGGGTTGATGAGTCCCAACATTGCCAAGCGGTTAGTCGGCAGCCAATTCACCACCCGCTTTGCGATGTCGATACTGGTTGGCTGCACCTTGATGCTTGCCAGCAATACTGTGGCCAATAATTTATTGTTACCCGCGACCTTACCCGTCGGCTTAATCGTGGCGGTGATCACCATGCCATACTTTTTAATGTTACTGTTTCAACAATCGGAGGTTTGACTATCATGAAGAAACGCAGCTTTCTCATCGCTTTACTCAGCTTATTCGTGCTCGCCGGTTGTGCCAAAACGCAAACGACAAGTTCACAATCCATGCGCACTGTCACCACCACTGCCGGCAAGACTAAGATCCCGACGCATCCAAAGCGCGTGGTATCGACGGTTTACACCGATCAATTGATCAGCTTAGGCGTCAACGTGGTCGGCTCCACACAAATGGACCTCGCCAATCCCTGGTTGTCCAAAACGCAAACCAAAGGCATCAAAAACTTGGGCAATACGATGAATCAAGAAGCGATCCTCAAACTGAACCCAGATCTCATCGTGACATCTAATGAAGCCGACGTCAAAAAACTCAAGTCGATCGCACCGGTGCTGTACATTCCTTATGGCTCCACTGGCGACGTTTATCAATCCTTGACCAAATTCGGGCAATTGTTCAACCGTCAAGCTCAAGCGAAAAAAGTCACCACCGATTTAAAGCAAACCGCCAAAACGGCGACGACGAATTTGAAAGCCAACGGCATCGACCCGGCCAACACCACCGTTTCCTTCTTTGACATCCAAGCCAACAAGTTATACGTCGACGGTTCGACATGGGGGCGCGGCGGCTCCGCGATCGTCACGGCGATGGGCTTTCAACTCACCAAAGCCGCGCAGAAAGTTGAAGCTGGCACTGGCTACAAGCAGATTTCAACTGAAGCCTCTCCGACTTACGCTGGGGATTGGCTATTTTTCTCCAACACCTCCGGCTCCAAACAATCGATTAGCGACTTGAACAATAATGCGGTATGGCAGTCCTTACCAGCAGTCAAAGCCAAGCATGTGATCGAATTGCCATTTAACAAAATGTACTACTATGATCCGATCGCAGTGAAAGGCCAAATCAAGTTAGTCACTGAGACGATGCTGTCACAAAAATAATTGTTTGTGGGCAAGTGCGGGTGAACATGTTACACTGAAGTTAACTTATGACGAAGGGAGCGAGCCATCATGCGTTTGAAAAAGTTCGCTACAATTTAATTCACTCACACGCAGGCTCGCATCAACCTTAAACGGTAGCCCGCGCTACCGTTTTTGTGTGTTTGCGGGCATTAAGGAGTCAATGTGCAAGAAAACATTTTACAACCGGAAAAAGTATTAGTTACCGGGATCTCTCGCGGCCGCGAAGATTTTGACTATACCATGACCGAATTGGTCGAACTCGCCAAAGCCAACAATTATGACGTGGTCGGCGAATTACGTCAAAACCTCGACCGCTCCACTGCCGCCTTTTACTTCGGTAGTGGGAAAGTTGAAGAAATTCGCGAATTAGCCGATGCTTACGACGCCACCACGGTATTGGTCAACGACGAACTCTCCCCTTCGCAATTGCGGAACTTAGAGCGCGAAACCAAGCATCATATCGTCGATCGCACGCAGTTGATCTTAGAGATTTTCGCCAACCGCGCCCAATCCAAAACCGCTAAAATGCAAGTTGAAATTGCCCAATTGCAATACGCCTTGCCGCGCTTGCATCCCAGTGCCAACAAGCTGGATCAGCAAGGCGGCGGCGGGGTGGCCAACCGTGGGGCTGGTGAAACTAAACTCGAAATGGATAAGCGAGTCTTAAACAAACGCATTGCGCGCTTACGTCGAGAACTTAAAGACGCTGATGTAGGTGAAGAAGTCCGCCGCGCCAAGCGCACCGACAAAGAATTGCCAACGGTGGCCTTAGTCGGTTATACCAACGCCGGTAAATCCACCACGATGAACGGCTTGCTAGAAAAGTTCGCCGATCATCCGGAAACGAAGCAAGTGTTTGAAAAAGACATGTTGTTTGCCACCTTGGATACTTCCGTGCGCCAAATCACCTTGCCGAACAACCGCAAGTTCTTGCTTTCTGACACGGTCGGCTTTGTGTCCAAGTTGCCGCATACTTTAGTCGATGCCTTTAAAGCGACGTTGGCTGAAGCGGCGAGTGCCGACTTATTGATCCAAGTGGTCGATTACGCCGATCCGCATTATCCTGACATGATGCAAGTCACGGAGAAAACATTGGATTCCATCGGCATTCATGACATCCCAATGATCGTGGCTTACAACAAGGCCGATCTCAAAGACGGCACGGTGTTCCCGGAAGTCAACGGCGATGACTTGATCTATTCCGCTCGCGACTCTGCAAGTTTAGACAAGCTGACCGAATTGATCCAAAACCACTTGTTTGCCGAAGATGTTACCAACCAATACTTGATTCCTTTTGATAAAGGGCAAGTGGTGGACTTCATCAATCGCGAAACCAGTGTGGAAAACACCGTCTACACGGAAAATGGGACCTTGATCACCACCACGGTCAACC
>CAKRHU010000004.1 GCA_934339215.1 uncultured Lacticaseibacillus sp. | reverse complement strand
GGCCTTCATCAACCACACTGTGAATTCGTCATCTCATGCGGCGAGGTCGACCAACCATCGATCTCGTTTTATTTTGATCAATCATATTGATACTAATCCACCAAAGCCCTACCAACACGAGACATTGGTAGGACTTTTTTACGCTCAACGATGACGCTGTGCCAGCTTAAGCCAAGAAGCACACCTTGATCAAAGCGATGATTTTCAACGGGTCAGTCATTCGTCCGCTTTCGGGTGACCACGTGGGCTTGTACGACCGCAGTGAAATCACGGTCTTTATAAGCACCGTCCAACAAATCATGCAGGCACATGTTTAGCTTCCAAATTGCTCATCCAGGCCCCGAGCCAAACGCCAAAACCCAAGCCGACAAGCGACCAAATGATCACACTCATCGAATAAGTCGCAGTCAGCGGCGCGATCATGATGGTGCTAGCGATCACCACGCCTAAAATCATATGAAACAACATCGTATACCATTTCGAAAACGCCCAGTTGATCAATTTTGCCAAACTTGCCAAGCAGAGCAATCCGCCTAACGCCACTGGTAGCATCACACCAAAATCGACTTCACGAATTCCCACTGCCATGGGTTCATACAACCCGAGATACACCAAGAAATTCGATGGGCTCAACCCTGGGACCAAAATGCCTAACGCAATCAAAGCGCCTGCAATCATCCAAGTACCAAAGTTTTGCGGGACACTACCAGAAAAATGTTGCGCCCCTTGTTTCAATAAGAATAAAGCAATCAACGCCACAACACCCATCATCACGACATGCTTTTTAGTGCGGCCAGACAAGCCAGCTTGTTGCCAAAGCGGTTTGGCTGTGCCGACAATACAGCCGACAAACAACCACAAAATCGGCGTTTCATAAGCGCCGAGGACGAAAGCAACGACAAATGACAACCCAAATACCCCTGCGATTGCCCCAAAACCGACCGGCAGGAAGAAGCGGACGTCTGCTTTAAGATTTTTAAAAGGGTGTGCTAAAAAGGCGATCATCCGCGTGTATAATCCAAATACCGCAGCTAATGCGCCTCCTGAAACGCCAGGCAAAATAAAGCCTGACCCGATGAAAATGCCTTTGAGGAAGCGGAATAACCATGCTTGCATAGTGGTTGTTTCTCCTGATCTTAGGTTTTCTTTTTAGTATACCATGACTAACCGCGGGAAATGAAGGTCGATGGGACTTGATGTTGCCCAGAAAGCTCCCCGACCGCCAAACGCAACGCCAATTCACCCACCACGCGAAAATGATGATCGATGGTCGGCATATTCAGCAAGTGACTGGACAATTGATTTTCTTGGCCAACCATCAAGGGGACGTCTAAGTCGTGTTCACGATAATATTGCACGGCCCCAGCAGCAATGTCGTCACCATTAGTGAAAATCGCATCCACATGTTGTGCGGCGAGTTGTTGCGCCGCTTGATAGCCATCTTCATTGTTCATCACCTTGAGCACTTGTAAGTTTTCTGGTAATTGTTCGCCAAAAACTTGTTGATAGGCCCCGAGCATCGCCTGGCTAGTTGCCGAAAAGGCCACGGAACGCGGCAAAAGCATGCCGATTTTATGCGCGCCGTGGTTTTTCAGCCACCGACACCCTTCCACGTATGTTTCTCCGCGATCAGTAAATGCCGCATTGATATCGACGGTCGCTGGATCGTGGCATACCACCACTTGCCCGGATTTGGCATAAGGCAAAATGTTGCTTAACGGTAAGGCATGGGACGTAAAAATCAACGCATCATAAGCTTTCATCCGCAGTTGTTCCAGATAATCGGCTTCAATGGTTTGATCATATTGAGAAGGTAACAACATCACCCGATAGCCACGGGCAAAAGCGGCGCGCGTGATGCTGTTAGTCAAGCTGGTAAAATAAGGATGATCGCGCATCGGGGTCACCACCCCAATGGTCATCGTGTGCCCAGCCGACAAATCCCGAGCCATGGCATTAGGGACATAATCCAATTGCCGCACCACTTTCAGCACCGCGGCTTTAGCTTCTGCAGACACATAAGGGCGATCATTGATCACCCGTGAGACAGTCGCCACCGAAAACCCGCTTAATCGTGCGATATCATGAATATTTGCCATCCCGTCGCCCTCCAATAAAAAACAGCCACGAAGCGTAGCTGTTTCATTTTGCTTCTATCTATATATTACAATTGGCGGCGAAGTTTTTCCAATGCGCCTGCCGCGATCGGTTGCGTGAAGTCGGCACTCAAGCTTTCCAGTTTACCTTGCACGGCTTGCATCGCGGTATCCGTATCAATTGATTCCGGTACGATCACACCGACGACGGTATCGATTTGGGCATCTTCGCCCCAAGCGATGGCAGAATCGAAGTTGACAATGGTAATTTCAACTTTTTTAATCTCTGCGCTGGAGGCATGTGTCAAGGCGATATGGCCAGAAATAATCGTCGCACCGCTTGCTTCGCTAGCCAAGAACCCTGAGCGTAAGGATTGACTGGCCAAATCTAACTTTTCTCCCGCAAAGCTGGCCAGTTTCGCGATCGCGGTTAATTCAGATGGGTCTTTTAACTCAACATTGACCAGAACTTGTTTTTTTAATAATGCGAACATACGCTTTTCCTCCTTCAATGAAACGCTTGCTTTTCAACAGTTAAAGCATAATTTGAGAAACGCGTTACAGGTCAACCCCTATTCGCAAAAAAATGGAAAAACAGGTAAACTGGACCCATAACGATGAGGGAGTGTTGCACATGATCACCTTAGAACCAATGTCGATCGCGGCTTTTGGAACTTGGCGCACCCAAGCGATCAAAGACTTTGCCCAAGATAAAATCGATGCCTTAACTTGGACGCCAGAAGACGCGCTGGAAAAATCCCGGGCCTCTTATCAAGAACTGTTGCCACAAGGCCTGCACACCCCAGGCGAATTGCTGTGGACAATCACGCATGATGGCGGCGGGATCGGGTCGCTTTGGGTGCACATCGATCAAGCAACCAACCACTTCTTCATTTATGATATCAACATTCAAGCCGACCAACAAAACCAAGGATTCGGCCAACTTACCTTACAAGTACTCGAGCAAGTCGCTCGCAAGCGCCACATTGCTGCCATTGATCTGCATGTGTTTGGCAGCAATCTTCGCGCCCAACATGTCTACACCAAAATGGGCTTTATCACCACGGACATCAATATGTCTAAGCCTCTGGACTAAGGCCAAACACCCCAGATGACAACACATCTGAGGTGCTTGTTTGCAATTTAGGCTTGTTTTTCCACGGTGCTGGCAGCGAAATAATGGCGCACGACTTCAGCGTCATCAAAATGGTGTTTCGTGGTGCCGATAATCTGATAAGTTTCATGCCCCTTACCGGCAATCAGCACCACATCCCCAGTACCAGCCAAACTCAGCGCATAACTGATGGCTTGTTGGCGATCGCTTAATTGGGTATAGGTGGCTGGATCAAGCCCTTGCACCATTTCATCAATGATCAGTTCAGGATCTTCTGACCGCGGATTGTCAGCAGTAAAAATCGGATCCGTGGCAGATTGTAGCGCAATGGTTGCCATTTGTGGGCGTTTGTCGACATCGCGATCACCACCGCAACCTACCACACAAAAGATTCGGCGCTTGGCGAACTTTTTGATCGTACTGAGCACATTCGCTAAACCATCTGGCGTATGCGCATAATCCACGATCACCGTAGTCGCGCCAGTATGTGGAATCACCTCAAAGCGCCCCCGCACCCCGGTGACGGTTTCCAAGGCACTGATAATCACGCTGGGCTCAATGCCATGCACATAAGTCGCCACAAAAGCGGCCAGTGCGTTGTACACATTAAATTCTCCCATCAACTGCAGATGGACCGGATAACTGTGTCCCGCAAGGCGCAGTTGAAAACTTGTGCCGCGACTGGTGACGCGAATATTGCGCGCTTGCAACATGCCACGGCCTTTGGAGCCATAAGTCAAGACATTCGCCGCGGTGCGCTCGATTAAGCGCTGACCATAAGGATCATCGATATTGATCACCGCAGTTTTGTTTTTGCGGCCATGATGATAGCTGTTGCCTAATTGTTCAAACAACAACGCTTTGGCTTCAAAATAACCTTCAAAGGTTTGGTGATAGTCCAAATGATCTTCGGTTAAATTGGTAAACACAGCGGTATCAAAATCGATGCCCCGCACCCGCCCTTGGTCCAAGCCAATTGAGGACACTTCCATGGCGCAAGCTTTTTTACCACCATGCAACATTTCATTTAAGTATTGTTGGTTGGTGAATGGATCTGGGGTGGTATTGCAAACGGCATGCTGGGTTTTGCCCCCTTTAGCATACAAGGTGCCGATCAACCCACAATCTATTTGCGCCACGGTTAAAATTTTCGCAATTAAATGCGTGACGGTGGTTTTACCATTGGTCCCAGTCACCCCAAATACTTTCAGTTGCGCACTGGGATCCTCAAAAAACGCCACGGATAACTGTGCTAACGCTTTGTGCGTATCAGGCACTTGCACGATCAACGCACCGGTAGCAGACACAGGATGTTCTACGACTACCATGATCGCACCTGCATTGATTGCTGCTTGAACATGTTGATGACCGTCAAAATTTTGGCCGTGAATCGCCACGAAACAACTATCCTCAGTCACTTGCCTGGTGTCTGGGGTCAAGTTGACGAGTTTTCGATGATCTTTTGCTATGCGATTTTGAGTTTGATGGTCGAGATTTAATAACGGTGCACATTCAGCAATTTGCATAAACAACATCCTTCCTGGTGTTGTTTATAGTATCTCGGTACAACCATAAAGTTGTCTTAAAGCAGGCAAGTTGTGTTATACTAAACCCATAAGGAGGCGGTTTCATATGTTGATGATTTCCGTATTATTGAGTTTAAGTGTGGCCTTGATCATTATGGCAGCACGCACTATCACCACCTGCCAAACTGCCCGGGTCCCGGTGGCATCCACCCGCGCACAAATCGCATGGTACCGGCAAGAATTGGCACTGGGCCACATCACCCCAGCACAATTTAACGCGATCAAACGCGAACTACTGCGTTAATATTACCCTAATAAAAAAACACCCTTTGCGGTGTCTTTTTTAATATTCAGTTAAGGTCTTACGCAATAACCTCACGATTAGGATCGCAGGCATTGACGACAAAAACGATCGCTAACAAAATCACAACAACCACAAACACAGTCTGCAAAGCATTCAACAAAACATTAGCTGCCTGCAAACTCCCAGCTCGCCCAGCGACAACTGCATCCAACTGGCGCATTGGCACTGAACCATGCCGCAATTGTAAAACGACATTCAACACCCCACCATAAATTGCTGTCATCACGGTTTGGCCAAGCGATCGACCAACCGTCAACATTGCTGTAGCTGAGCCGACCAACTGCTGTGGTGCTAAGTGTTGTGCTAAAATCGTATTTTGGCTGATCACCAGGCCCATGCCAAACCCATTGACTGCTGCGACCAGATAAAATCCCCATACTGGAAAATGCGCGCCTAACAAGACTAACCCACCATAAAAAAAGGCTTGAATCATCACCACAGTCATGGTCAACCGGCGCGGCACCAAATGTTTCAACGTCCAGCTGACCAAAAAGCCGGCGACCAACCACATGATCGAGCTAAATGACACCGAAAACCCCGCGACTGTTGCATTCACGTCATCAAGACCTTGCAACCAAATCGGAAAATACACTTGGTAAGCGATCAACACGCCAGACAGTAAGCAGGCCGTTACAATTTGCACCACGAAGGTTTTAGACTGAAACAATTTCGGTGAAATCAAAGCAAACGGTGTCTGCTGTTCAGTTTTAACCAAACGCCAAAGTGATAGGCCAAATACGATCGTCAACCCCAACGCTAACCAAGGATTTTGACTCAATGATTGAGCCGCCAGCAACAAACTCACCAAACTGAGCGTCAACCACACGATGCCCTTCCCGTCCAAGCGTTGTTTTTCAGCGCTTGATGACGTTTCGTGATAACCGTATGCGGTTAATGTAAATACGATCACCCCAAGTGGCACGTTGACGAAAAACACCCAATGCCAAGACATTTGATCCACTAGAAATCCCCCTAATAATGGTCCCAACAACGCCGATAAGCCCCACGCGCTATTATTCAACGCCATGGCTTGGGCGCGTTTTTCATAGGGAAAGAAATCTGCAATCAAGGTGAATGTCAAAGGCATCACCGCACCAGCACCAATGCCTTGCAAAGCGCGCGCAGCGATCAACCAACCAATAGCCGAAGACATGCCACTGAGTAGTGAGCCCAGGGTAAACACGGCAACACCCCATTGAAACAGGCGTTTGCGTCCATATGTATCTGAAAGTTTGCCATAAATCGGCGTGGTGATCGCTGTGGTTAACAAATAAGCCGCCATGATCCAACTTTGCCAAGCCAAACCATGCAAGTTCGCAATAATGGTCGGCATTGCAGTGGTCACAATAGTTACTTCCACTGAAGTCATAAATGTCGCGATCAACACTGCCGACATCATGATTGTTTTGTGTGATGCGTTCAAACTTTCCCCTGCTTTCTCAACGAAGTCAGTTTACAACACAGCAGGCGTGTTAAACATCACGTCAGCTGTGTTTTTTCTTGTGCGCCGACATGAAAAAAACACTTATGACCTCACAAGCGTCCTGCTTCAACATATTTAAGCGAATCAAAGTCGACCACGTCAAAGTGCCCGTTTTCGCAATGAATCTGGGTCACTGAGGCATTGTGCATCGTGGTTTGCCCCTTTAATGGGTAGCCGATTTTCTCAAGCCACAATAAAATCACCGTACCATGCGCGACTGCCATGACTTGTTGATCATTGCCAGCTGTAATGCGCCGAATTGCCGCATCAAAACGCGCTTGAACGGTTTGCGCATCTTCCGCATCATTATCGAGTTGATGCACCCCATTGGCCACGGGAACTAGCTGCTCCAGCTGCGCCTCAGGCAAAATTGCTTTTAATGCCTCATGCCGGGCACTTTGAGGTAGTCCTTCAAAATGCGCGTAATCTTCTTCACGTAATCCCTGATCGAGTTGCACCGGTAAATATTGATCGGCGGCATTCAAGGCAAGTTCTGCCGTATCTTGGGCGCGAATCAAATCACTGGCAAACGCCTGATCAAACACGATACCAGCTTTTTGCAACCCGCGGCCTAACGCTTTGGCATCGGCGATCCCAGTTTGGGTTAATTCAGAATCTGCCATGCCTTGGATTCGTTTTTGGACGTTATACACGGTTTGCCCGTGGCGGATCAAATACAATTCTGTCATGATTGCCTCCTATATAAGAACAGCAATCATTTTACCATAGAAAAAACCGCCCGGTTGCCCAGACGGCGTTGATTAAAAGATCCCAAATAAAATTAAATTCCCCATCAACACTAACACCAATGCCATAAACAGGGCATATCCAACCCATTCACGCGGGCTGGTGACTGCGCTATCTGCCGGTTGTGGACCTTGCAAGCCCAAGTACACCGCACGCAATTGCCAAATCGCAAAACCCAAAAGCAAAATGCCAAACAATTTGAACATCACGCTCACCTCTTTACGCCTTAATTGTACACGCTTACATAAAAAGATTCAAGCAATCGAATTATTTTGATGAGCTTTCACTCATTTTCTGTAAAGGGTTGACACCACTCACCGTTCGGTTATACTTACGGGTGTGAAAATGATTGAGTGCTTACTCAAGAATTGGAGGGGAAACGGGTGCAACGCCATTACACGTACACAAGCTTTCAAAGCGATGTGATCCAAAGTCCCAACCAACACGCCACGGTGCCAACGAATTTCAACTGGCAACCCAATCGCTTCGCCCAAGCCTTGGTGAATCCTGCTGCCACAGGCTTTGCGCAGGTGTATCGGCACCTGAAACATGTCCAAGTGATTGGGGCTGAAAACCTCACACCAGGGGCTTTCATCTATGCCAATCACACGCAGCCTGTGGGAGACGTGTTTGTGCCGCGCACCTTGCCCTATCCCGTTGCGATCATTGCCGGCGCAGCGAATTTAGGCTTGCCAGTGATCGGCAAGCTTTTGCCGGCTGGTCGAGCGATTCTACTACCAGGCAAGCGGCAACAATATCCCCAGTTTTTGGCGGCAATCAAGCGTGCCCACATGGCGGGTCAACTAATCGTGGTGTATCCAGAAGCCCATGTTTGGCCATACTACACCGGCATCCGCCCTTTTGAAGCGACGAGCTTTCATTACCCGGTGCGCTTGCATGCACCAGTATTTACGATGACTACCACCTATCAAGCAAGCCACGGCTTTAGACGCGTTCAAGAAAAAATTTACCTCGACGGCCCGATTGCCGTTGACCCTGGGCTTTCATTAAAAGCGCAACAACAATCACTTTATCATCAAGCACAAGCGCAGTTACATGCGCGCAGTCAACTTTCCACGCAGACTGTGGTGCAATATTTCCACGCTTTGGAGGACGATCATGATTAATGTCTTATATTGTGGCGACGCCCGGATGCAAGACGGGCTGCTGATCTCGATGCTTTCGTTACTCAAACATACCCGCGAACCCTTACACATTTATGTGTTGACGGCAGCCTTAAAAGGATTTGAACCGGTCAGCCAAGCCACCGTTGATTTTCTGCAAACGCAGGCCAAACTGGTCGATTCAAGGCATCAAGTGACGCGCATCGATGCCACTGAGGAATTTGTTGCTAACCCGCCAACGGCAAACTTAGACACGATTTTCACCCCTTATTGCATGTTGCGACTATATGCCGACCAAATCGCCGCGTTACCGGAGCGGCTGTTGTACTTGGACACTGATGTGATTGTACGGCGGCGGTTTGGGGATTTTTATCATCAAGCTCTTGCCGGCGTAGATTTTGTCGGCGTGTTGGATCATTACGGCAAATGGTTTTTCCATCATGAAATGGCCACATTTGATTATTTGAATTCCGGGGTGTTGTTGTTAAACCTCAAACAGATTCGCTTGACTGGATTGTTTGAACGTTGTCGCAAGCGTTGTGCCACGCAAAAAATGTTTATGCCAGACCAATCTGCCTTAAACAAACTGGCCGTGGTCAAAGTGATCGCTCCGCGGCGCTTTAATGAACAACGCAAACGTCATGCCAACACGGTGTTTCAGCATTTTACCACCAGTTTTCGGCTGTTTCCTTGGATCCACACCTTAACGGTCAAGCCTTGGCAGATCCAAGCCATGCACGATCAACTGCATTTGCATGATTATGATGATCTACTGAATGCATATGCGCGCTTGGCACCAACCATGAAAGGATGATTTGATGATCCCTGTATGTTATTCCATTGATGACCATTATGCCTCAGCCTTTGCGGTGAGCTTACAATCGCTACAAGCTCACGCTCATGATCCCCGCGGCTATCGCGTGATCGTCTTAGCTCAAAATCTTAGTCTGACCACCCGCCAAGTATTAACTGACATGGTTACCAATCCTTTGGTCCACTTGGAATTTGTCACGATTGATGCGGATACCTTAGTCCAAATCGATGACACCGGGAACAAATTAAGGTGTGACTACTTCACGTTCACCATTTATTTGCGATTATTTATTCCCCAACTCTTCACCGAATTAGCCAAAGCGGTGTACTTAGATGCCGATACGATTGTCTTGGCCGATGTCGCGAAATTATTTGACCATCATTTGCACCAGCAATTAGTTGGTGCCGTGAATGATCCCTTCATCGAAAGTGATCCGATCACCAATCGCTATGCCCGCGTTGCCATTGGCGTGCCGGCTGAACATTATTTAAATTCTGGGGTGTTGGTGATGAATTTAGACGCCATGCGCGCCGTCGACTTCACTGGGCATTTTTTGTCGCTTTTGCACACGTATCACTTTGAAAGCTTGGCCCCTGATCAAGATTACCTCAATGCCATCGTCCAACATCGAGTTTTATGGTTAGACTCATCTTGGAATCGCCAAGGGGATGCGGGCTTAGCGCAAATCGTGCATTTCAATTTATTTGCCAAGCCTTGGCATTATCAAAACGTCGCCTATCAAGATGCGTTTTGGCATTATGCAAACCAAACCCCTTTTGCCGATCAACTGCATGATCAATTAACGCACTATGATCAACAAGCCGCTGATCAAATCCATATGCAGGCCCTGGTGGATTCGGCGGCGCGCATTGCAGAACTTGACACGACTTTTGCCAATGTTCGCGATGCTGGTGTGGCGGTGGCCCTATGAGCCCCGTCACTAAAAATATTCGCCAAGCAGTTTTCGCGCAGGCTTGGCATCGCAAGGTCATGATCGGCGATCCAGAACTTTCTAAAACGCAAGCACAACAAGTCCTGACACACTGGCAACACCTCAGTTTTTGGGGGCGATTCAATACTTGCTTAGCCCGCATCGTGATGTATTGGGCGTGTCTCATCAAAATGCGCCATGTTAAAGTGTATGGCCGGAAAAATTTGCCGACTGATCATCGCGCCATCGTCGTCAGTAATCATTTTGCCCCACTGGAAAATCTGGCTGTGCGCAAAGCTTTAGGGAATCAACGCTTGTTCATCGTCAGTGAATTGAGTAATTTGGCAATGACAGGCGGCTTGGGGTGGTTGATGCGCCATGCTGATACCGTGCCGATTGCTGCAGATACGCATTACATGGGGCGTGAATTCATCCCGCAATTAAAAACGCGCCTCCAAAAAGCGCCAGTTTTGATTTACCCAGAACAAGCGCTGTGGTTGAATTATCGCAAACCCCGCCCAGGACAACGGGGTGCTTATTACTTTGCCGCCCAACTTAACGTACCAGTGATTTCGTTATTTGTCGCCATGGATGCCCATGGTCAATACGCCGTCCATGTGCTAAACACGCTCACTGCAGACCCGACGCTATCTCCGCGCGCTGCCAGTTTGCAAATGTTAGCGGCTGACGATTTACAGCGCCGAGCTGCCTTTGAGCGGATTTATCGTACCAAATATGATCTATGTTGGCATGATGCCGATGTCATCGGTATATGAAAAAACTCTCGTCAAATTGACGAGAGTTTTTTCATGGGCGCAGTACTTTGAGGATGCTGACAATAATGCGCTCAGCATCTGGTTCTTGCTGAAAAAACAAATAATTGACCGCGGACCCACCCACCATCGACCACAAAACTTGGTAGATTTGAGTATCCGGCCAATCGACTAAAATACCGCGCTGTTTTAATGCGGCAAAAACCGTCGTCATCCGTGCAACTTGCGCTGGTGGCATGACTTGGGCCAATTGATCACGTCGCGCTTGACTATAAGCCAACTCGCTAAATAATAACTTGAGCACCTTGGCATTCGCCATTAAAAAATCGATCCGCTCTTCAACCAATGGCCGAATCAAGCTTTCTAAGTTGTCATCGATGTCCAGTGCCTGCGCCTCAACAAAATGATGAAAGATCTTCGGCGCGATTTGGGTCATCACCGGCTGCAAAATCGCATCCAGCAAACCCGCTTTATTGTTAAATTTGGCAAATATATTTCCCTCTGCCACTTCAGCTTTTTGTGCGACTAACTTCGTGGAGGCGTTGGCATACCCATATTCAGCAAAAACATCAATCGCCGCTGACAAGATTCGGCGTTGTTTGGTGGTGAAGTGATCAAATAAATGCGCTTGGTCGTATAACTTGAGATCGGATTCTGCCATAATATGCCTCTTTGAGTGTTTACTTAAAGCCTAACGATTTTCTCAAGAAGCGTCAAGAGCTTAACAAAACCTTACTAGCCTGGACACAAAAAATTCTTGATTGTCCGGCATCATATCATCATTGTCAACCAACAAGCATACAATGAAAGAAGGAATTGATATGACGACTTTAGCACATATTGCCATCATCACCATTACCCTTGGCTTGATTGCCGCGTCTACCGTAATGGCAGCCGGTCATAATCGCCGTCGCGCTTTGATCCCAGTAAAAGTTAACCACTAAAAGGCAAAATCGCCAACCGAACTATCGGCTGGCGATTTTTTTAATGTTGCGTCAACCAAGTGACGATTTGATCCGCAATTTGGCTAGGGTTCAAATCATCTGTGGTGATCACCAAATCAGCGAGTTCATGGTAGCGGGGATCGCGTTGTTGTTGCAAGTCGATCAAGCCATCTGTGCCAAGTTCTTGCACCAACGGACGATTGGCATCGTGCCCGATCCGCTTTAAAATCGTCTCCGGGCTGGCTTCAAGTAACACAACTGGCGTTTGCTTGGACTTTAATAATTCAAAGTTCGCCGGTTGCATCGGGGTGCCACCACCAGTCGATAAAATTTCAATATCACCTAAAGCTTTCACCAAGGTGTGATGTTCGAGCTGGCGAAATCCAGCATCCCCCCGCGCCGCAAAAATTTCTGGAATCGATTGCCCTGCCGACTCAACGATCAAATCATCTAAATCGCGATGCGTACATTGCATTTTTCGCGCTAATTCGCGGCCCACCGTGGTTTTCCCAGCGCCCATGAAACCTACTAAAATCACTGCCATCGCTCATACCTCCTTGGGTGGATCAATGCTTTGCCGTACCTGTTGAGCTTTTGTGAACCAAGCATGGATACCATCAGTATCGTTAGCGGCGATCAAGTCGCGCGCTTGCTGCAAGGTGGCAAGGTCTGCATCCAATGCTGTTAAGATGGCTTGGGTATTACTTTGCATGATTGCCGTCCACATGGTCGGATCTCCAGCAGCAATGCGCGTTGTATCCCGAAATCCCCCAGCAGAAAACTGCAAAGCTTGTGGCTGATCCTTCAAGCCTTGTGCGGCACTGATGGCTAAGGCCGACGCGACGACGTGTGGGACATGCGAAATTTGGGCCACCATTTGATCATGTTGAGATGCACTTAAGATTTTAAAATAAGCGCCTGCTGCTGACAACACATTGCGCAACGCCAGGATTTGATCTTCACGAGCATTGCCATTCACCAAAAAGTAATGCGCTTCAGCAAACAAACTCGCCCGCCCGGCTTGCACTCCTGAACGCTCAGAGCCGGCCATGGGATGACCGCCAACGAAGGTGACATCTTTTGCCATCAACGCTTGAGCCGCCTGCATCACAACCGCTTTGGTACTACCTGTATCGGTGACAATCACGCCAGGTTTTAAGCTTTGCGTCGCCAATTGCTTTAGTTCGCGGACAATTTCAGTGACTGGTGTGGCCAAGATAATGATATCGGCACGACCCGCATCCTTTAAGCCGTGCTTAGCCACCACATCGATCACTTGATGTTGCTTGGCCCAAGCCAGATTTTTTTGATTTTGATCATGGCCGACAACGGTGACATCTCCGCGCCGCTGCCGGATCGCGCGGGCTAAACTCGACCCGATCAAGCCTAAACCTTCGATAAACACTGTGGTCATGTTACGCCTCCAATAACACGTTCAAATCATCAAAAAATTCTGGATAAGAGACGCCCACTGCATCAGCGCGTTGTAAGGTCAACGGCTGATCAACCAATAAAGCGGCCAACCCTAACATCATGCCGATGCGATGATCGCCATGACTATCAAGGGTCGTGTCATTGACTTGCCAAGCGGTCCGACCATCGATCACAAAGCCATCAGGCAAGGCTTTGACATTGGCGCCAAGTTTGCCCAGTTCTTGTTCAACACAGGCGATACGATCAGTTTCTTTGACGCGTAATTCTTCAGCGCCATGAATCGTGCTGATACCATCCGCCTTGGCCGCCAACAATGCCACTAATGGTAATTCGTCAATAATTGCGGGAATTTGTTCGGCGGTTAAATCAATTGCGTGCAAATCAGCACTTTGAACGCGAATGTCACCGACGGCTTCTCCGGCACTGAGGGTTTGGCTGACTGCAACCTTACCCCCCATTTGGACCAAGACATCTAACAAGCCGCGCCGAGAGGGATTCAAACCGACATGGGTTAACGTGATATCGGACCCTTTGATCAAAGTCGCTGCCACCATGAAAAAGGCGGCACTGGACATATCTCCTGGCACTTGCACGGTTTGGGCCGTGAGTTGGTCTGTACGGCCCACGGTGATGGTCATTTTATCCGGTGAAACGGTGAGATCCGCACCGAACGCTTGGAGCATATTTTCTGAATGATCTCGAGTTGGTAACAATTCGTGGATCACTGTTTGGCCTTGAGCTTGCAAGCCAGCAAAAATCAAAGCGGATTTGACTTGTGCACTGGCCACTTTCAGTTGAATGTCTGCGGCACTTAACGATTGTCCGTGGACCACAGCAGGTAAATGGCCATCAGTGGTTTCGATTGTTGCCCCCATTTGCGCTAAGGGGTCAGCCACGCGGCGCATCGGGCGTTTAGATAAAGAATCATCGCCAATTAACGTGGTATCAAACGCTTGACCGGCCAACACCCCCATCATCAAGCGAGTGGTGGTTCCAGAATTGGCCATTTGCAAAGCCTGTTTAGGCCGCTTCAAGCCTTTCATTCCCACGCCATGTACCAACACGTCGTCTCCAAGACGTTCAATTTTCACCCCAAGGTCTTGAAAGGCTTGCAAAGTTGCTAAACAATCAGCCGATGTCAAAAAGTGATGGACATGTGTTTCGCCAGTCGCTAAACTCCCGATCATAATGGCGCGATGTGAGATACTTTTATCCCCTGGTACCGCAAGTTGGCCATGCAGGCCATGTTGGGCATTGATTTGTAATTGTTTATCCATCTTTTCTCCTAAAACGCATCAAATTCTGAACGGTAATCTGCGACTTGTTGTTGCATCCGTTGTAAGTTGGCGTCATCAAAGGTCTCACAAAGCACCTTCGCCAACTCAAAGGATACGGCACTTTCAACCACGATTGAAGCTGGCACAATTGCAGTGGTATCAGAGCGTTCCACATTAGCTTTGGACACTTCATGGGTATGAATATCAACGGATTGCAGTGGTTGATACAAGGTCGGAATCGGCTTCAACGCCCCGCGAACCACAATTGGCATGCCGTTGGTCATCCCGCCTTCAAAGCCCCCTAAGTGATCTGACAAGCGTGAATAGCCTTGTCCTTCATGCCAATCGATTTGATCCATCACTTCAGAGCCTAAGTTTTGCGCCGCTTCAAAGCCATCACCGATTTCAACGCCTTTGATGGCATTGACGCCGACCACTGCCGCAGCGATCTTAGCATCAAGTTTTTGATTCCATGCCGTGTAACTGCCTAACCCTGCCGGCACCCCGTTGGCAACCACGCGGACGATACCGCCTAGCGTATTGCCCGCATGGCGAGTTTCATCGATCAGCAGGTGAATGCGATCAACTTGTTGATTGTCTAGCATCCGCATGTCATTTTGCGTGATCGCGGCTTCAATTTCTGCGACGTCTAAGGGGGATGCTGCTGGACCTTTCACCGAACCCACTTGATCGACGTAACCCACAATGGTGATGCCAACCGCTTGCAACAATTGTTTGCAAATGGCACCCACGGCTACTCGCATCGCCGTTTCGCGCGCACTGGAGCGTTCCAAAACATTGCGCATATCGTGATGGCCATATTTTTGGCCACCGACTAAATCCGCATGACCAGGGCGTGGACGCGTCACTTGTCGCAAAGTGTTTTCTGGTGTTTCAGCGGCTGTTGGTGACATGATTTCGCCCCAGTGGCCGTGATCACGATTTTGAATCACCAAAGCGATCGGGCCGCCCATGGTGATGCTGTGGCGTACGCCGCCAACGATTTGCACCGTATCATGTTCGATTTTTTGCCGACTGCCGCGCCCATATCCCCCTTGCCGAGCAGCCAAAGCTTGATTGATCGTGTCAATATCCAAATGTAACCCTGCTGGCACGCCAGTCAAAATCCCAGTGAGTTGCGGGCCATGTGATTCCCCTGCAGTCATGTAATCCATTAGTTTTCCTCCGAAATCGTCGCGTTAATTTTTTGAGTTTGATAAGCCCGTGATTCTGCCATGATCGTCACAAAAATTTTTCGGGCATGTGGGGCCAGTTGATCTGAACCGATGGCATCAGCCACTTGATCCAAAACTTGGGCCTCTCGGGCTTGATTTTTCACTGGGACTTGCGCAGCTTGTTTAAGCTGGGCGATTTCATCCACGGTTTCAAATCGTTCTGCCAACAATGTGGCGATTTGTTGATCTAATTCATTAATATGTTTGCGCGCTTGGGCTAAACAAGCTTGCGCTTCTTGTTGGGCGTTTACTGCCATGATGGGACCTCCTGGACTGATGGTTTGGGTTGATGTAAGCAAATACGAGCGATGATCACTAAGCCTAACCCCAACGCGGCGACTGCTAAATCACCACGCAAAGCCGCGGCTAAATTGAAATGAGCAGAAAGCCAACCGGTGATCAATGGCACGGAGAACGTTGCCAAACTGCCAAAATTCATGAAGATCCCGGTGATCATGCCTTTGATATTTGGGTACAAAGTCAAAAACATCGTTAATCCGACTTGCATGCCACCGCCAGCAGCGGAAAACCCAAAAATAAAGGCTGCAACCATCCCAATCATTGGGGTATGGACCAAACAAACTGCCGCTAAACTCAACAGGCCAAACAAGTTCAGGCTTAACAAAACGATCCCTTCAGGCGCTTGTTTGCGCAATAACATGAAGATCACTAGTACCCCTGAGATACTCCCGATGGAATAGCTCGATAATAGCAAATGCGCATTCATATTAGAAAAGTGTAACACTTTGGTGGCATACAGGCTGATCCATTGGGTGAACCAAATCATCAAGCCCATTGAGGTGTAACCGTACATGGCCAAAGCAATCGTAGCGATCCAACGTTTAGTTTTGGACAAGCCTTGCGCTTTTTCCACTTCATCTTCGGTGTGATGTTGAATCGCCGGAAACTTCAGCGGTGCCACCAATACCAAGTTGATCAAAAGCAACGCTGCGCCAATGGCAAATGACCAGCCATACCAAGCCCCGACGCCTTCGCTGTATGCCACAAAAATCGGTAAAATGAATTCCCCTAACGACATCGCTGCTTTGATCAACACATTCGACGCCTTCGCCTTGCCGCCAAGATCCGCAAACGTGGTGTAAGACCCTGCATCAAAAGCCGAGTTCGCAGCGCCCGCACACATTGCTAACGCATAGGCAACCGGTAAACTGTGGGTGATCATCATTCCGGCAAAAAATACCAAGTACAATACCATGCCGACATTGATACAAACTTTACGCCCATAACGATCGGCGATGAAGCCGAATAAGAAATAGGCTGGAAAGCGTCCCAACCCCACACCTGATAACACGAGGCTGACCGTCGCCACTGGTGCATGCCAACTGGCAGATAAAGCCTGCATGTTTTGGGCAATGATGATCAAGCCGATGCCATGGACGATATAGTTGATGTATAAGCTTAAGGACAAGCGGCGTTGCATCTTGATACTGAGCGATTGGGTCATAAGAAATTCTCCTTCATAAACAAAAATTCGCCAACTAGTCGAGTAGTTGGCGAATTCAATCGGAAATATGGTTTACTTCCGCCAGCTAGACAATGTCTAACCGGCAAGCAAAAAGGGCTTAGCCACCTTAGACACGAACGTGTTTGCGTCCGTGCTAGGTGCACGGACACTACCTAAAGTAGTAAAAGCCATAATAGTAAGCTGCAACTGCGATGCGTTGTGGTTTAACCATTGCCATAGATCCCCTTGCGTAATTGATGTTTCTAATTAAACACCCATTTTCTCATTTTGTCAACAGTTTTCTCACCTTTTTCAAAAAAGTGTTGACACTGTTATATGCTGTTTACTCGACAGGAGGATTCAACATGCCAATCATTATCCAACACAACACCATGACGCCGATT
>CAKRHU010000003.1 GCA_934339215.1 uncultured Lacticaseibacillus sp. | reverse complement strand
TGCAACACAACAATAGAAGGGGGACGACAAAGTGACTGCTTTATACACTTCCGTCCAAAGTATTTTAACGATCGTTTTGATCATTGCTTTGGGGTACATTTTACAAAAAAAAGGCTGGTTTGATGAGGCCTTTGGCGGCACCATTTCCACATTATTGATGAAAGTGGCTTTGCCTGCATCGATTTTCATTTCTGTTTTGGAACGCTTGACGTTAAGCAAGCTGATTTCCATTTCTAGCGGTTTGGTTTACGGCTTTGGTGCCGTGATCTTAGGTTATATCGTGGCGTTCGTCTTGGTCAAACTGTTAAAAGTGCGCCCAGGTCGTCGCGGGACGTTCATCAACATGTTCGTCAACGCCAACACGATTTTCATTGGCTTACCATTGAACTTGGCTTTGTTTGGGGACAAAGCGACGCCTTACTTCTTAACTTATTATGTGGTCAACACCGTGTCCACTTGGACGCTTGGCGCCTTCATCATGAGTTGGGATGATCCAACCAAAATCGCTGGTACTGGTGAAAAAACAGCCTTTAACTGGAAGAAGTTATTGCCTGCACCGTTAGTCGGCTTCATTGTCGCCTTAGTCTTCTTGTTGTTAAACATTCCGTTTGTCAATGTCGGCTGGTTAGGGTTTGCCAAGAACACGTTGGATTACGTTGGGTCTTTAGTTACCCCACTATCCTTGATCTACATTGGGATTATTTTGGCCAAAGCTGGGTTTGCGGCGATCAAGTTCGACCGCGATTCCATTGTGGCGTTGATCGGCCGCTTCATCGTGGCACCATTATTGATCACTGCTTTGATCTTGATGGGGATCCATGCCGGCTTCAACGTGCCATCTTTGGAAGCTAAGACCTTGATCATTCAAGCGTCCGCGCCAGGTTTGGCCGTCTTGCCAATTTTGGCGAACCAAGCGCATGCCGATGAAGAATATGCAACCAACGTGGTCACCTTGTCCACCGTGTTGTTTGCCATCGTTGTGCCGATTGTCATGATGCTGATCCAAGGTTTCTAATATGCCAAAATAGCATCGATTCACAAACAAAAAACGCTGACTCGTTATGAGTCGGCGTTTTTTGTTGTATTCACAGGGATTTCGATAAATTCGTCATCGCCAATAGTCATGCTCAATTGACCAGAAAGCAAGTTTGTGAGGTCATTTTGGAGCGATTCGAGCGCCGATTCCGGCACACTAGTTTCAATTTCAACATTAACGGCGTAATTTATGGTCATCGGTAAAGTGTGGGTTTCAAGATAATGTTGTACTGAGCCGAGTTGCGCGTAAGAAATTTCAATCGTGACTTGCTGTTGTAAACGGCGTTCAACGATACCGATTTGATTAACCGCATTAGAAACACTGCTTGAGTAGGCACGAATCAACCCGCCTGCGCCGAGCTTGATGCCGCCAAAATACCGGGTGGTGACGGCGCAAACATCATGTAAGCCCATTTCTTGTAAAGTTTTCAACATGGGGACGCCAGCTGTGCCGCTAGGTTCGTCGTCGTCATTGGCGCGTTGAATGTGATCATCGTCACCGAGTAAATACACTGGGACGTTGTGATTGGCTTTGTAGTGCTGTTTTTTGATGTCGGCGATGAAGGCTTGCGCGTCTGCTTCTGATTGAATGCGGGCGAGGTGGGTGATGAAGCGTGACTTTTTGATGATCATTTCGGCTTCACCGTTTTGTTGGATTGTGCGATAAACCATGGGAGGCTCCTTATGCGGTATGCGGGGATGCAATTATTGTTAAACGATATTAAGTCTGACCCTAGTGTAGCACAAGCCGTCCCGGCGATGACAGCAGACGGTCGATGCGTGCGCTGCGGACAAAATCTTACCATTAAGTTGCCGATCGGCTTGCGGTATTGTCCCGTGTGTGTGAATTTAGGTCGGGTGGTTGAAGGCCAATCATTGTATCGATTTGATGCGCCAAAATTTCCAGCGACACATTCATTGACTTGGTCTGGCGAATTGACGCCGGCACAACGCGTGGCAAGTGACCAATTGCTGCAATCTGTCCAAGTTCATCGCGAACATTTACTATGGGCAGTGACCGGTGCCGGGAAAACAGAAATGTTGTTTCCAGCGATCGCCGAAGTTTTAGATGCTGGTGGACGCGTTGGCATCGCAGCACCTAGGATCGATGTGGTACGCGAACTAGCCCCACGATTGGCGCAAGCTTTCGCTCATACTCTGATGGCTGTGCGTTATGGTGGGGCACCTTGGTCAAAACATGATGTCGCTTTGACGGTATTGACCACCCATCAATTATTGCGTTACTACCATTGTTTTGATTTATTGGTGATCGATGAAGTTGACGCGTTTCCGTTTGCGCATGATGAGGCGTTGATGTATGCGGCGAAACATGCTGTCAAAGGGAGTTTGGTTTGGCTGAGTGCGACGCCGCCTAAAGCTTTATTACAGCAAGGTCGGACTGGCAAAATCGGGTTGAGCACCTTGCCGAGACGTTTTCACGGACAACCTTTGCCAGTGCCTAAGCTGGCTTGGGTGAAAAAAGTCAAGTTACCAAAACAATTACCACCCCAGTTGTTGGCGCAGTTAAAAGCGCTTGTCACCACTCACCGCATCTTATTGTTTGTTCCGGATATTGATTGGCTGGTGCCGATCACCAATGCGTTGCGTCAACATTTAAAGGTAGAAATCCAAAGCGTCCATGCGCAAGACGAACAACGGGAAGCCAAAGTGTTGGCGTTTCGCGCGGGGCAAATTGAAGTCATGGTGACGACTACAATTTTAGAGCGTGGGGTAACGATTCATCGCTGTGCAGTGATCGTTTTAGCCGCGGATTCGCCAAGATTTGGCCGCGATGCCTTGATTCAAATGGCAGGCCGTGCAGGGCGGGCGGCAGATTCACCGGATGATCCGGTTTGGTTTTACGCTCAGCATTACACCCGTGAGCTTCAAGTCGCCATCACAACCATTGAAAAACTCAATCACACGAAGGCGGGATGACGATGGCTTGCTTATTATGTGGCCAACCGATTCAAATCGATTGGACCTTGGCGAAAATTTTTTCATTTAGGCAAGTGCGGTCACCACAACTGTGTCGGGCTTGTTTGCGCCAATTCACGCCGATCAATCAATCAACGGCTTGTCCTGGATGTGGTCGCGCAGATTCACCACAATTATGTTTCGACTGTGTTCGTTGGCAAAAAGCCGGCTACACCTTGCTACATCATCGCGCATTGTTTCAATACGATGCGCCGATGAAAGCCTTCATTGAACAATATAAAGGCTTAGGCGATTGGCGCTTGCATTTGGCGTTTCAAGATTTGATCCAACCACCACGCGCAACATTTGTGCCAATTCCAACTGAAGCGGGTCATTATCAAGTGCGTGGATTTGATCCGGTGTTAGGCTTGTTTGACCATTTGCCACTGCATCAATGGCTCCAAAAAGCTGATACACCAGTGCCGCAAGCGCAGAAGAATCGTGCTGGGCGTTTGCAGACGCCGCAGAGTTTTTCGGTGCGGCCACAGGTGTCATTTGAGAAAATTTCACAAATTATGCTACTGGATGATCTTTATACCACCGGGCGGACCTTATACCACGCGGCTGATGCCTTGCGCGCCGCCAACTTTCACGGAACCATCACGAGCTTTTCGCTAATTAGATGAATAATTCACAGCTTTTAGGTTTGTACATTTACGATCAGTTCGGTATAATGTAATTAGAGATTGGAAGGGTTCTCAAAGGCCCGCCAATCGGGCGCTGTGGCTTATCACAGCGTTGATGAAAGGGGAGAAGTGTCATGCTAACATACAACGTTCGTGGCGAAAATATTGAGGTTACCGATGCGATTCGAGCTTACGTCGAAAAGCGTATTAGCAAACTCAACAAATTCTTTGATAACTCGGTTCATGCGATCGCGCATGTGAATTTGAAAGTTTACCCCGACAAGACGGCTAAAGTTGAAGTAACGATTCCGCTGTCTTATCTCACCTTGCGCGCCGAAGAAACCAGCCCTGATCTGTATGCCAGCGTTGACTTGGTTACCGACAAACTCGAACGCCAAGTGCGCAAGTACAAGACCAAGATCAACCGCAAGTCCCGCGAAAAAGGGCTCGCCCCGATCCAAGTGGACGCAGCTGATGAAGAAGCAGTTCCAGAAGACGACTTACAAGTGGTTCGCACGAAGCGTGTTTCTTTGAAGCCAATGGATTCTCAAGAAGCCATTTTGCAAATGGATATGCTTGGCCACAACTTCTTCATTTTCGAAGATGCAGAAACTTCTGGCACCAGCATTGTCTACAAGCGCCGCGATGGTCGTTATGGCCTGATCGAAACTGACGAATAATAATGGAAAAGAGTTGCTCCGGCAACTCTTTTTTTGTGCGATCGGGGGGCTTTGGCGAACTTGTTCCACGATGCGACTGAAATCAGCTCTCGTGGCCGGCCGGCGCTAGAGATTGGCTAAAAGCAGGCCAATGCTCTTTTGCCTAAAATCAAAGCCGAAGAACGCGTCTTTGATTTTACCTGAAAGATCAACTGAGCCAGAAAAGCACTGTCTCAGCTGATCTTTCTGCCACGTTCGCTGATTTCAGCCGCATCGTTCCACATGTTTACCTCCGCTCATCGATTTTCTGCTTTTATTGGCGAGGCTGAGGTTTCCATGAGTATCAGAACGCGTATTTCAGTGTCGATTCAGAATTGAACGGTGGGTAAAATAGCCTAGTTGAGCGAAAGTGATTTGAAATTGGGACGGAAGCTGGCCATCGCCGCATAGTGAGATTTGCCATAGCGGTTCACCGCTTAGGCAAAGCCACAGGTCGAAATCCACTTGGATCAGGAGCGCAGCGAGTGCTTCAAGTTAGTTCGACCGAGGACCCTCACTATGCGGCGGTGAGCCAGCTGGAGTCCCAATTTCAAATCAACCCAGCTTGAGCAGGCTTTTTTCTTGTGCCCCGTTTTAAATTTAGGGAATCAATGCTAGAATAATGAGGATACTGTCAGTCAGTGTACACTCTTGTTAGGTCGCACCTAGCAAATCGTGACAGAAGGGAATTTAATTCAATGGCTAATCCACTTAGAAAATGGGTCGAAAACGATAAGCGCGAAGTCAACCGCATCGGCAAAATTGCCGACAAAGTGATCGCGCATGAAAAAGAAATGGCGGCTTTGTCCGACGAAGAATTACAAGCGCAAACGCCAGCGTTGAAAAAGCGCTTGGAAAATGGGGAAACGCTTGATGATATTTTACCTGTTGCTTTTGCCGCAGTACGCGAAGGCGCCAAGCGGGTCTTGGGGCTGTTCCCATTCCGCGTGCAAATCATCGGTGGGATCACCTTGCATGAAGGTAACATCGCTGAAATGAAAACTGGTGAAGGGAAAACCTTGACCGCCACCATGCCAGTGTATTTGAATGCTTTAGCAGGCCACGGTGTCCACGTTGTTACCGTCAACGAATACCTCAGTGCGCGTGATGCGACTGAAATGGGCGAACTTTACAACTGGATGGGGCTTTCTGTGGGCTTAAACACTCATGAAAAGTCTTCTGATGAAAAGCGTGAAGCTTATAACGCTGACATCACTTATTCCACCAACGCGGAACTCGGCTTTGATTATTTGCGTGACAACATGGTTGTGTATAAACAACAAATGGTGCAACGCGAATTAAACTTTGCCATCGTCGATGAAGTTGACTCCATTTTAATCGATGAAGCCCGGACGCCATTGATCATTTCTGGTGGCGCTGAAAAGTCCAACGGCTTATATATTCGTGCCGATCGCTTCGTCAAAACTTTAAAAGAAGAAGACGACTACAAGATCGATTGGCCAACTAAGACCATTTCCTTAACTGAAAATGGGATCCGCAAAGCCGAAAAGACCTTTGGCTTGAAGAACTTGTATGACACGGAAAACACGGCTTTGACCCACCATATGGATCAAGCCTTGCGCGCCAATTACATCATGCTCAAAGATATCGACTACATGGTTAAAGACGGCGAAGTCTTGATTGTTGATTCCTTTACTGGGCGGGCGATGGAAGGCCGGCGCTTTTCCGATGGCCTGCATCAAGCCATCGAAGCCAAAGAAGGCGTTGAAATCCAAGATGAAAACCAAACCATGGCGACCATCACGTATCAGAACTTCTTCCGGATGTACAACAAACTGTCTGGGATGACTGGGACGGCGAAGACTGAAGAAGAAGAATTCCGCGAAATCTACAACATGAACGTGTTGACGATTCCAACCAACCGGCCAATTGCGCGTGTGGATATGCCAGATATTTTGTATCCAACTTTGGATTCGAAGTTCAAAGCCGTGACTGCCGACATCAAAGCCCGTCATGAAAAAGGGCAACCGATCTTGGTCGGTACGGTGGCAATCGAATCTTCTGAACGCTTGAGCAAAATGCTTGACGACGAAGGCATTCCGCATTCTGTGTTGAACGCCAAAAACCATGCTCGTGAAGCTGAAATCGTCATGAACGCTGGCCAACGCGGGGCTGTCACCATCGCCACCAACATGGCTGGGCGGGGTACTGATATCAAACTCGGCCCTGGCGTCAAAGAAGTCGGCGGCTTAGCGGTTATCGGGACCGAACGCCACGAATCTCGACGGATCGATAACCAACTGCGTGGCCGTTCCGGTCGTCAAGGGGATCCGGGCTATACTCAATTCTACTTGTCTTTGGAAGATGATTTGATGAAGCGTTTTGGTTCCGATCGGATCAAAGCAATGCTCGATCGTTTCAAACTCGAAGACGACGAACAAGTTATCCGCTCTCGTATGATCTCCCGTTCTGTTGAATCCGCCCAAAAGCGAGTTGAAGGGAACAACTACGATACCCGTAAAAACACCTTGCAATATGATGATGTGATGCGTGAACAGCGTGAAGTCATTTACAAGCAGCGCCAGCAAGTCATCAATGAAGATGAAACGTTGAAGCCTGTTTTAATGGCAATGCTTGATCGTTGCATCACCCGCATCGTGCAATTGCACACTCAAGGCGAACAATCTAAGTGGGAACTCGATAAGATCTACGACTATGTCACCAACAACATGGTGTCCAGCGACAAGCTGACCAACAATGCCTTTGAAGGCTTAGGTCAAGATCAGATCATCGAAAAAATCGAAGGTCTCGCTGAAGACAACTACAACGAAAAGCTCAAGCAATTAGGTGACACCGATCAAATGCTTGAATTTGAAAAGGTGGTAATCCTGCGGGTGGTTGACTCCTTGTGGACCGATCACATCGATGTCTTGGATCAATTGCGTCAGTCCGTGGGCTTGCGTGGTTATGGTCAGATGAACCCATTGGTCGAATACCAAGAAGAAGCTTATGCCATGTTTGAAGAAATGATCGCCCACATGGATGAAGACGTCACCCGTCTGTTCATGAAAGCCGAAATTCGTCAAAACATTCGTCGTTAAGCACCACAAGAGACCGGGCATGCCCGGCCTTTTGCATTCAGTGGGGGAGTGTGAGCTCCGACATAAAGTGCTCTGCCCACAGGCCATCTTCTCCCTCAAATAGTCAATGCCATGTGAATATGGACGACATGTTTTTATAATTTTAATTGAAACACGATAATTACCATCTCAATTATGTCAAAGGAGAAATTCTGTATGGAAATCGCAGAAGCGCGCAATACACTTGCGCAATTACGTACCAAAATAAATCAATTCAGGGGGTCTCTTTGACCTCGATGCCTTGAACGAACGCATCTCAGAAAATGAAGGCCGCATGGCGGAACCAGATTTTTGGAATGACCGCGAATCCGCCCAAAAAGTGATCGATGCCAATAACGTCCTCAAAACTAAGCATGACAACTTCTACGCCTTGTCTGATCAACTCGATGATTTAGACGTGTCGTTGGAATTGTTACAAGAAGAACCTGATGCCGACATGCAACAAGAGCTTGAGTCAGGCATTCACGACCTCGAAGAAAAAATGAACAATTACGAAATGGCACTTTTGTTGAACGGTCAATATGACGCCAACAATGCCATTTTGGAAATCCATCCCGGTGCTGGTGGTACCGAAGCCCAAGATTGGGGTGCGATGTTGTTGCGGATGTATCAACGCTGGGCGGATCAAAATGGCTTCAGTGTGGAAGTCGCCGATTACCTCGCCGGCGATGAAGCCGGCTTAAAATCTGTGACCTTGTTGATTAACGGCAACAACGCCTATGGCATGTTGCGCGGTGAAAAAGGGGTCCATCGTTTGGTCCGGATTTCACCATTTGATTCAGCCGGTCGCCGGCACACAAGTTTTGCCAGTGTTGATGTGATGCCAGAACTCGATAACTCCATTGAAATCGACATTCGGCCAGAAGACATCAAAATGGAAGTCTTTCGCTCCAGTGGTGCTGGTGGTCAGCACATCAACAAAACCAGTTCTGCTGTGCGGTTGATCCATATCCCAACAGGCATTGTGGTATCCAGTCAAGCGCAACGTTCTCAGTTTCAAAACAAAGACACTGCGATGGGCATGTTGAAAGCCAAGTTATATCAACGCGAACAAGAGATAAAGGCCAAAGAAGCGGCGGCCATCAAAGGGACCCAAATGGAAGTCGCCTTTGGTTCACAAATTCGTTCCTATGTTTTCCATCCCTACACGATGGTCAAAGATCACCGTTCCAACTACGAAACCGGTAATGGTCAAGCAGTGATGGATGGCGATTTGAATCCCTTCATTTATGCTTATTTACAATGGCAGTTATCCACTGAAAATCCTGACTAATGTGATTTGACGTGTTATCTTTGCCGTTCATTTAAATACTGATATTCACAGAATCAGGTATCGCCAGGGCATTTGCGGTTTGGCGGCGCAGAAGCGAATTGTCAAAGTTAGCTCGGCTGAGGACCCTCTCTAGGCTTCGATGAGCCAACTGGAGGCCCAATTTCAATTCGCTGACCTGTAACGGTCACATGACGACTGTGTGACAAACGCTTTTGTAATGTCAATGCAATGCTGTTGTTGTATACGCCTGTTATACTGGTCGCAGTGAAAAAAGTGATTAAGGAGAATCGTGACATGATTCAGATGAAAAACGTGATGATGAAGTATGACAACGGCGTCGTCGCGATGAAAGATTTGAACCTTACCGTCGATCCAGGCGAATTCGTCTATGTGATCGGCCCTAGTGGTGCTGGTAAGTCAACATTTATTAAAATGCTTTACCATGAATTGACGCCTTCAGAAGGCGACATTGTGATCAACAACTATGACTTCAAAACCATGAAGCCTTCCGAAGTGCCTTACATGCGGCGCTTGATCGGCATCGTATTCCAAGATTTCAAGTTGTTGCCACGCTTGACGGTTTATGAAAATGTCGCTTATGCGATGCAAGTCATCGAAACGCCTGACAAAGACATTCGCCCTCGCGTTTTGGAAGTGTTGAAGCTAGTCGGCTTGGAACAAAAATTGCGCCGGTTCCCATCTGAATTATCCGGTGGCGAACAACAGCGGGTTTCGATTGCCCGTGCGATCGTCAACAAGCCTAAAGTGGTGATCGCCGATGAACCCACGGGGAACTTGGATCCAGAAACCGCTGAAGGTATCATGGAAATTTTGGAAAAAGTTCATGCCAATGGGACGACTGTAATTATGGCGACTCATAACCAACAAATGGTGGATGAACATAAACACCGTGTGCTTGAAATTGCCGGCGGGCGCTTAGTCCGTGATGAAAAAGAAGGGAGTTATGGTAGTGAAGCCTAATGTAATGAAGCGACACCTCAAAGACTCCTGGAAGTCCTTGCGGCGTAATGGTTGGATGTCAGTGGCCGCAGTTTCTGCTGTTACTGTCACGTTGTTATTAGTCGGGATCTTCATGGCCTTATTGATGAACGTTTCCCGGATTTCAACCCAAGTGGAAAATGATGTCCGCGTGCGGGTTTATGTGGACCGCGGCACGAAGAAATCCCAAGAAGCCAAACTCGAAAAGCAGATCAAAGCCTTGCCTAACGTGAAAACCGTTAAGTATCGTTCTGCTAAAACCGAATTGGATACGATTGTCGGCTCATACGGTTCGCAATGGAAGATGTTTTCTGGCGACAAGAACCCGTTGAACAACGTGTTCTTAGTCGATACCAAAAATCCCAAAGCGACCATCAAAGTGGCCAAGCAAGCCCAAAAGCTCAAACATGTCTCTGAAGCTTCTTATGGTGGTTCCACGGCCAAGAAGTTATTCAAGACCGTTGATACCATTCAACATTGGGGCATCGGGTTTACCATTTTACTTTTGTTCGTGGCGGTGTTCTTGATTTCCAACACGATTCGGATCACGATCTTATCTCGTGCCGATGAAATTGGGGTCATGCGCTTAGTCGGGGCGACCAAAAGTTACATTCGCTGGCCCTTCTTGCTCGAAGGGGCTTGGACCGGGTTGCTTGGTTCCTTGATCCCAATGTTAGTGGTCGATATCGGCTATAGCTTGGTTTATGCCAATGCCGGGTTGACGACTGCTGCTAACGGCTACTCTTTGTTCCCAACCATGCCATTCTTATTCTGGCTGGATGTGGCCTTAGCTGCCATCGGGATCATCATCGGGGCATTAGGTTCTGTCGTTTCCATGCGTCGCTTCCTTAAAATCTAAAGTACAAACCGTCGTGCCTTGGTCGCGGCGGTTTTTTGTGTGGTCACGGAAATATAAAAGGATTAATCGTGAACAATGAAAAAAAGCGCAGGAAGAAATTGATCAACTGTTGGCGGAAGAAGACGCTGGGAATGACGAATTTATCAGATTTACAGAACATTTACGCCAAAAACGGCAATGTATCCGTTTGCATGCTCGTGTGAACGGATTGTATCGTTCGGCTTCTCGTCGTTACATGATATACTAAAGGCGAATAGGAAGGTGAACCGCGTGCGATTGTTTTTGACCTTGTTAGGCCCGATCACTTGGCTGGGCTTTCTCGTGGCAGTGTTTTGGCACTGGCTGCGTTTGCGGCATGAACGCAAAGTCTTTTTAACGGCGATTGATCGTCATGCGACTAGTCTTTGGGCTGGCATCATCGGCGGCGTTGGGGTTGCGATCATCATTTCTGGACTCAGCGTCCTCGGCGGGATTTTGTTACCGCCGGCAGTATTGGTGATGCTCAGCGGCTTGACTGGATTGATGTTGTTGTTGTCTGGCATCGGCTTTGGCCCTTGGTGGTTGCCGGTGGCAGGACTTTTGGCGCTGTGTATTCCACAAACACAATTTGCCCAAGGCTTCTCTGAGGCTTGGACTTGGCGCTTATTGTTGTTAGTCGGGTTGTTATGGCTAGCAGAAGCCGGGTTGATCAAAGTTTTTGATCCGCCGATCGATGTGCCGACGTTGATCCAAGGGCCGCGCGGTGCGAAAATTGCGGTATACGCGCATCGGCAATTTTATTGGTTGCCGCTGGTTTTGCCGATTTCTGGGACCACGTTTGCTCAGTTTTCTTGGTGGCCGGCGTTGACCATCGGCAATACCCATTTTGCTTTGATCGGGTTACCGTTGATTTTAGGGGTGGCCTTGCGCACTAAGAAACAATTGCCTAAAAATGCGATCAAATCATGGATTTGGCAATACTTGATCGCCGGTGTGGTGAGCGTGGCGCTAGCAGCTGGGGCATGGGCCTTGCCGACTTATGCGCCGATTTGGCTGATGATCGCCGTGGTGGTCGGGATAGTTGTTGGCATTGCTAATCACCTGGCCAATAAGCGCGGCATCAATTATGTGTCGCAAACCGTCACTGGTGTGCGGCTCGTGGCGATCCAACCGGAAACGCCAGCCGCTAAAATGGGCCTTGAAGCCGGCGATGTGGTGTTGTTGTGTAACCAAATACCAGTCCACAATGATGCTGAGTTATATGCAGCAATTCAAGCGCACCCGACGTATTGCCGCTTGAAGGTGATGCGCTTAGATGGTGCGATCAAGTTATGTGAAACAGCGATTTACGAAGGGGCCCCACACGAGTTGGGCATGATCACTTTTGCGGAGGAACAAGCATGAAAAAGATTCTGGTTGTGGATGATGAACCGGCTATCGTGACCTTGTTACAATATAATCTCGAAAAGGAACATTTTGACGTGACCACTGCAGGCGACGGGGACTCTGCGTTGACCTTAGCGCTGCAAGAGCATTATGATTTCATTATTTTGGATTTGATGTTACCCGGGCTTGACGGCTTAGAAGTGACCAAAAAAATTCGTGGTGCCAACATTATGACGCCGATCATGATTTTGACGGCCAAAGATTCCGAAACTGACAAGATCGTCGGCTTGGAACTAGGCGCTGATGATTATGTGACCAAGCCATTTTCTCCTCGGGAAATCGTCGCCCGGATCAAAGCCATCGAACGCCGTGTAAACAAAGATTCTGATACACAACCAGCGGCCCATGGTGCCAAAGCTGAACAAGAATTGATCGTGGTCGGGGGCTTGCGCATCGATCCCGAAAATTATCGGGCGACTAAAGACGGCGAGAAGCTGACGCTGACCCCTAAAGAATTCGAATTGTTAGCTTTTTTTGCCAAACGCGTCGGCAAAATCTTATCGCGTGACGCCTTGTTAAATGGCGTCTGGGGCTTTGAATACCCAGCTGAAACGCGGATGGTCGATATTCAAGTGTCGCATTTGCGCGATAAAATCGAAGCGGATCCGAAACACCCAGATTACATTAAAACGGTGCGTGGCTTCGGGTACCAAATGGAGGTCCCTAATGAATAGAGCGACGCGCCAATTGTTGACTTCAAGCCTGCTGGCAATAGCAGGCTTTTTCGTCATTATTGCCGGTTCGGATCAACTGTTATTTCATCAACAAACCACGCATCTCAAAGCGGTATACCAAACTTATTTAGCCACTGGCAAGCAAACTCAGGCCGTGGCTGAAGCTGAAGATGTCGCGATCACACCGTTAGTGGGGAAGCCTGTTTCTAAGCGTCAAAAAATGATGCAAGATCTGATCGACCAAAAACGCACTATTGTCGGCCAAACGCCGCAAGTGGTCACCATCAATGGCCAAACCGAGCAACTATTTATTTTTGAAGGCAAGCACAATCACTTTGTCGGCGTGTGGCAGAAAAAAGCCAGCTTAGCCAATTCCTCGCCTTCAGATCTGTGGGTGTTTACCATCGGGTATTGGGCGTTGATGCTGATTGTCATCGGCGTCCAAGTCAAACGCCTGCGCTATTGGCAAGGCCATATCGATACGATGACGCAAAACATCGCCCATATTCGCAAAGAAGCCAGTGTTAATCCGATCATTTTGACACCAGGCTCGCCATTCATGGCGATGGGTGCTGAAATCAATCACTTGGAACAAGCGGTCGACCATTTGCGCTCCAAAGTCGTCTTGCGCCAAGCCAGCTTTGATCGGTTGATCGACCACTTGCCTCAAGGCGTGATGTTGATCGATGCCGATCGCAACGTGTTGTTGGCAAACCAAGCAATGTCTGCGTTTGTCGGGCATCCGATTGCACCTGGCGTCCACAATTATTTAGACGATGTGAAAACTTACCGTTTGGCGCGAATGATCGAGCATACTTTCCGTAATCAAAAGTCGCATCATAAAGAAATGACCATGTTGACGACGCAAAAATCCGTCGATGCCAATGTGATCGCGTTAAAAGCGCAAGCCGATCGCGAACAAGTCTTGGTGATTTTGTATGATGTCACTTACTTGCGCCAAGTCGAACAAATGCAATTGGACTTTGTCGGCAATGTGTCGCATGAACTTAAAACGCCAGTAACGGCGATTTCAGGCTTTGCGGAAACGCTGTTGGCAGGGGCTAAAGATGATCCAGCGACCTTGGATCAATTTTTGAACATTATTCATGATGAGAGTACGCGTTTGACCAGTTTGATCACCGATATTTTGACCTTAAGTCGGCCGTCTGATGCGCCAGCCAAGCATTCTGCCGTTGATTTGAATCAGTTGTTTGATCAAGCGGTCAAGAGTTTGGCCAAGCCGATCAAAGAAAAACAATTGGATGTCAATATCAAGGTGCCAGATGGCTTAACAATTCAAAGTGATGATGTGAAGTTATCGCAAGTGATCCGCAACTTGTTGAATAATGCGGTGTTTTATAACCGTGAACATGGGAGCGTCGATGTCACCGCCACGACCCAGCCTAATCAGTTGACGTTAACGTTCCAAGATACTGGCATCGGGATCGCTGATACGGATCAACAGCGGATCTTTGAGCGCTTCTATCGCGTTGACAAAGCACGTTCGCGGCATAATGGCGGGACTGGTTTAGGCTTAGCTATTGTCGCGGAAATGTTGCAACAACTCGGCGGGGATGTCGCGATTCACTCTCAAGTTGGCGTTGGGACCACGTTTACGGTCACGCTGCCACGCTAAGCGTTAAAATTGTGTTGAAACGTATTTCTACTATATAATAGTAATTAACAGTGGGTCACGTTGCGTCTTTATTTGGTGTGTGATCATGCGACTGCGAGTGATGGCTGTTGTATGTGATTGACGTGAGCCGATATGAGCAAGAGTTTTGAATTTGGGCCGGAATCTGGCCATCGTGACATAGTGAGAGTGCTGTTGTCGACTTGTTGCCTACAGCACTCCGCAGGTCGAGATCCACTTTTAGCATGAGCGAAGCGAATCCTAAAAGTTAGCTCGGCCGAGGACCTTCACTATGTTGCGATGAGCCAGCTGGAGGCCAAAATTCAAAACTCTCCGCCAGTACTGTACGTAAAATACATTTACCACATTTTTACACATGTCGTCAGTAAGATTTACACAAGCTTGATACACTTAAAGACGAGAACAAAGACGGAGGCACGACGTGAAAAAATTGCTAGGCTTACTCGCCTTGATCAGCTTAACGCTTTTAGCGGCATGCGGAGCCCAAAATTCTAGTGGTGAATCGATCACCGCAGTGGGTTCATCTGCTTTACAGCCCTTAGTTGAAGCGGCTGCAGAACAATATCAATCCGATAACCTCGGTGTATTTATCAATGTGCAAGGCGGCGGCTCTGGGACTGGTTTGAGTCAGATCCAACAAGGCGCCGTGCAAATTGGGAATTCAGACCTTTTCGCCGAAGAAAAAGCTGGCATTCAAGCCAAAAAATTGGTCGATCATCGCGTGGCAGTGGTCGGCATTACCCCAATCGTGAATAAGAAAGTGGGCGTGAAGAATCTGACAGTCACCCAACTGCGACAATTGTTTACCGGTGAAATTACCAACTGGAAACAAGTCGGGGGCAAGAACTTGCCCGTCGTCGTGGTGAACCGGGCGCAAGGTTCAGGGACTCGCGCGACTTTTGAACGCTGGGTGATGAATGGGCGTCAACCGATGGCGGCCCAAGAACAAGATTCCACTGGGATGGTGCGCTCGATTGTTGCCAGCACCCCAGGGGCGGTTTCGTATGTGGCCTTTTCATATGTGGATGATACGGTCATGGCGCCTTCTTTGGATGGTGTGACCCCGACGGACAAACATGTGACCACCAATGATTGGCCGATTTGGTCTTATGAACATATGTATACCAAAGGTCAACCAACTGGCTTAACCAAGAAGTTCTTAGCCTACATCCAATCCCCAAAGATGCAAACGAAACTGGTCGCCAAAATGGGGTATATTCCTGTCACTGCAATGAAAGTGCAACGCGACCACGACGGCAACGTCGTGCACAACTAGGAGGCGCTCATGGATCCGATCAAAGACGCAATGACGCACAAGTCCCGCTCAGCTAAAATTGAAGCGCGCGGGCATTTGATCAGTTTAGCTTGTATTACCTTGATCGTGGCAGTGGTTTTGGCCATTTTCTTCTTTGTCGCTAGCCGCGGTTTGGCCACATTTTTCGCCAATAAAATCAATTTATGGGATTTCTTATCCAAAAGCACTTGGGAGCCAGCCGTTAAAGACGCTCATGGCAATCCCCAAGTCGGCGCTTTGCCAATGATCGTCGGCAGTTTCGGGGTGACGTTCTTATCTGCGGTGGTGGCGACGCCGTTTGCAGTGGGGGCCGCCATTTTCATGACGGAGATTTCGCCAAATCTTGGGAAAAAGATTTTACAGCCAGTCATCGAATTACTGGTCGGGATTCCTTCTGTCGTTTATGGGTTCATCGGGTTGTCGGTGATTGTTCCACTGATCCGGACCGTATTTGGCGGCACTGGATTTGGGATCTTAGCCGGGACTTTCGTGTTGTTTGTCATGATTTTACCCACGGTGACCAGCATGACGGTTGATGCTTTGCGATCGGTGCCCCGGCATTATCGCGAAGCCAGCTTGGCATTGGGCGGCACGCGGTGGCAAACGATTTCTCGCGTGGTGTTGCGTGCGGCAATGCCTGGGATCTTAACTGGGGTCGTCTTCGGGATGGCGCGGGCGTTTGGTGAAGCCTTGGCCGTGCAAATGGTCATCGGCAACGCCGCCTTGTTGCCCAAAGACTTGATCAGCCCAGCGTCGACGTTGACTTCAGTGTTGACGTCGGGCATTGGGAACACCGTCATGGGGTCGCTGGATAACAACGCCTTGTGGTCTTTGGCCTTGCTGTTGTTGTTAATGTCGTTGGCCTTTAACTTATTGATTCGCTGGATCGGGAAGAAAGGGGAGATGAAGTGATGTCTGCAAAAACGATCGATAAACTCATGACCGCTGCGCTTTACGCCGTTGCTGGCATCATCGTGCTCCTGTTAGCCGGATTACTGGGCTACATTTTATTTCAAGGGTTGCCACATGTTTCTTGGCATTTCTTGACCAGCCCGGCGAAAAGCTTTGAAGCTGGCGGTGGTATCGGAATCCAATTATTCAACTCGTTTTATCTGTTATTGTTGTCGATGTTGATTTCGGTGCCGCTTGCTTTAGGCGCGGGGATCTATTTAGCGGAATATGCGCGGGATAACTGGTTGACGGACGTGATCCGTACCGCCATTGAAATCTTGAGCTCATTACCATCGGTTGTTGTTGGTTTGTTCGGCTTCTTGGTATTTGTTTTACAGTTCGGCTTTGGCTTCTCGATTTTATCTGGGGCGTTGGCGTTGACTATGTTCAACTTGCCTTTGTTGACCAGAAACGTTGAAGATTCCTTGCGTCAAGTTAACTTTGCGCAACGTGAAGCCGGTTTGGCATTAGGCTTGTCTCGCTGGGAAACGGTGATCCATGTGGTGATTCCAGAAGCCTTGCCAGGAATTTTGACCGGGATGATCTTAGGCGCTGGTCGGGTGTTTGGTGAAGCTGCTGCGTTGATTTACACAGCAGGTCAATCAGCGCCGGCGTTGAACTTTGCCGACTGGAATCCGCTAGATATCGCCAGTCCGTTGAATCCCTTCCGCCCTGCCGAAACCTTGGCTGTCCATATTTGGAAAATCAACTCTGAAGGCATTCAACCAGATGCTGCCGCCGTTTCTGCTGGGGCATCGGCTGTGTTGATCATCGCCGTGTTGGCTTTCAACGTATTAGCGCGCTGGGGTGGCAATCGCCTGTACAAGCGGATGACCGCAGGATAGGAGAAAAATGCAAAACTATTCATTAGACGATCGCTACATTAAAGACTTAGATCCTAAACAGCATGAATTTGCCATCACCACCAATGATGTCAAAGTGTATTATGGCGATCATGAAGCCGTTCACGGGGTTTCATTGCCTTTTGAACGCTACAAAATCACCGCGTTGATCGGTGCTTCTGGTTCTGGGAAGTCCACCTTCTTGCGGTCGTTGAATCGGATGAACGACAATATCGAAGGTAGTCGTGTCACCGGCGAGATCATGTATCGCGGGTTGGATATCAACTCCAACAGCATCGACGTGTATGAAATGCGCAAACACATCGGCATGGTGTTTCAACGTCCGAATCCTTTTGCCAAGTCGATTTACGACAACATTACTTTTGCCCCGAAGCGCTTCGGCGAAAAACGCAAAGCAGTGCTCGACGAAATGGTGGAAACCAGCCTTAAACAAGCCGCACTTTGGGATCAAGTCAAAGACAACTTGAACCAAAGTGGCTTGGCCTTATCTGGCGGGCAACAACAGCGTTTGTGCATAGCTCGGGCGATCGCGATGAAACCGGATGTGCTGTTGATGGATGAACCAGCATCGGCACTTGATCCGATTTCCACTTCGACCATCGAAGATACGATGATGCAACTCAAAGACAAATACACCATCATCATCGTGACGCACAACATGCAACAAGCGGCGCGGATCAGTGACTACACGGCCTTCTTCTATTCTGGTCAAGCCATCGAATTTGATGAGACCCGCAAGATCTTCACCCGACCAAAGATCAAAGCCACGGATGACTATGTCTCTGGGCACTTCGGGTAACTGATCGGTGATTTGAAATTAAGCCTCCCACTGACGCGCCGATACGTGGAAAGGGTCCTCGAACAAGCTAGTCTGAATGTCTCGCGACGTTTTCCACCAGGCGAATCTTTCTCTGCGGAATCCTGTAGGCAAAGCCCGCTAACAGGATTCTCACCACGTATCGACGGTCAGCTTCCACCCCAATTTCAAAGCGCAACGCAAGAACAAGCAACCAATGTCAGGAGAACTTATGGCTAAAGATAAAGTGATCACCAGTGCCGATGTAAAATTATGGTATGGCGACTTTGAGGCTTTGCATGGCATCAACTTAGACTTCAATCAAAATGAAATCACCGCCTTGATCGGCCCTAGTG
>CAKRHU010000002.1 GCA_934339215.1 uncultured Lacticaseibacillus sp. | reverse complement strand
GGTGCCGTGAACTCCGCACCAGTTGGGACGAACACTGACGGTAAGGCTAAAGCAGTCAAGGATTCCTCAATTAAAGTTAACGGTAAAACTTACAAGATCCGCGAACTGGCTTCTCAAGAAATGAAGAACAACTCTGGTGCCACTTGGGATGCGGCCACTGCCGGCAACACTATCGGCACTTGGGCTTCTAGCTTTGGCAAACAAATCGACGTCATCGCTTCCAACAACGATGGCATGGGCATGTCGATGTTTAACTCCTGGTCCAAAGAAAACAAAGTGCCAACATTTGGTTATGATGCCAACTCTGACGCTGTGGCTGCGATCGCAGAAGGCTACGGCGGCACGGTTTCTCAACACGCTGACGTGCAAGCTTACTTGACCTTGCGCGTCTTGCGGAACTCCTTGGATGGCGTGAAAGCAGACACTGGGATCGGCACTAAAGATTCTGCTGGGAACGTTTTAGGCAAAGACACTTATGTTTATAACAAGAAGCAACGCTCTTATTATGCGATGAACGTCTCTGTCACTGCTGAAAACTACAAAGACTTCACCGATTCCACCAAGATCGCGGAATCAGTATCCCATCAATTGGATACCAAGAAGTCTCCAGAAAAGAAAGTTTGGCTGGATATTTACAACTCTTCTGATAACTTCTTAGGCTCCACTTACCAACCATTGCTGAAGAAGTATGACAAATTGTTGAACCTTAAAGTCGAATTCATCGGCGGCGACGGCCAAACTGAATCCAACATCACCAACCGTTTAGGTAACCCATCTGAATACGATGCCTTTGCGATCAACATGGTGAAAACCGATAACGGCTCCAGTTACACGAGCATCTTGAACCAATAACCATCAGTCGTCGACAACTCCAGGTGATCAGAGCTTTTTGCTGGTATCGGCGGAGCTCGCACCGGGAGTTGTTTTGTTGTTGCGGTTGATGGACAAGGAGTGTGAAAATATGACAGCAGCAAACATGGCATTATCGATCCGCGGCTTGAGCAAATCCTTCGGCCGCAACCGGGTGCTCGATCATATCGACATGGATGTTAAACCAGGCTCCGTCATGGGTTTAATGGGTGAAAATGGCGCCGGTAAGTCCACCATGATGAAATGTATCTTCGGCACCTTCCAAAAAGACGAAGGCCAAGTGTTCCTAGACGGTCGCGAAGTCAGTTTCTCCGGGCCTAAAGACGCCTTGGAAAATGGGATCGCCATGGTGCACCAAGAACTCAACCAAGCTTTGGAGCGTTCTGTGGTCGATAACTTATTTTTAGGTCGCTATCCGGTAAACGCGGCTGGGATCATCGATGAACGCCGCATGAAAAAAGAAGCGTCAGAACTGTTCCGCAAATTGGGGATGACGGTAAATTTGACCCAGCCGATGCGCAATATGTCGGTTTCGCAGCGGCAAATGTGTGAAATCGCCAAAGCCATTTCCTATAACGCCAAAGTGATCGTATTAGACGAGCCGACGTCCAGTTTAATGGGCGCTGAAGTGCAAAAGTTGTTTGAAATGATGCGCATGTTGCGCAAACAAGGCATCGCATTGATTTATATCTCCCATAAAATGGATGAAGTGTTTGAAATTTGCGATGAGATCTCAGTTTTACGAGATGGGCATTTGGTGGCGACCAAACAAACTAAAGACACGACCATGAACGAATTGATCACCGCCATGGTCGGACGCTCGTTGGATAACCGCTTCCCGCCACTGGATAATGTGGTCGGCGACACGGTGCTTCAAGTCAAAAATATTTCCACCAAGTTTGAACCGCATTTGCAAGATATTTCATTTGATGTGGGTAAAGGTGAGCTCTTCGGCTTGTATGGCTTAGTCGGCGCTGGGCTTCTGCAATCGGCACATCTTCAATCGCGCCAAAAGACCCATACCCGGCATTATTGATCAACACATCGATCCGCCCAGCCGTGCGTAAGACATGGTCAATGAACGTTTGATTTGATTGGGTATCGGTGACGTCTAAAACGTGAATGTCGATGCCACAAGCAGCTAGGTCAGCCATGCGTTCGACGCGCCGGGCGCCGGCAAAGACTTGGTAGCCAGCTTGTTGTAAGTGCAAGGCAGTCGCATGGCCCATGCCACTGGAGGCGCCAGTAATGATTGCGATTTTTGTCTTGATGATCTCCTTTAGTTAATACCCGTTCTTTTATAAATCGAGATAAAAGACACAATGATTTGTGCCTTGGGAACAAAGCATAGCTTAATTAAATGGACATTCAATCACAATGGGTTTTGAAAAGTTAATCAGCATGGTGCCGGCATCCTTGTAGGGTCAAGGGCTGTCGGGGATAAATTAATTTTTTCGGCAAGCGGCTCATGACATTTCTATTATCGTTTCAATTTCAACTTCTGAAAGCAATTGCTGGTCGCGGGAACGCCTTTCCTGCAAGGAATCAAAGGCACTAAAGGAAAATGCGATCAGAATTTCAGGTGCAGTATCGCGCAAAATACCAGTTTGAACGCCTTGTTGGTACAGATCCTGTAAAGGTTTGGCATGAGCCATGGCCAACTGGAAGGTTTCGGCAGTCACGAGTTCGGGATTATGGTTGAAGATCTGCATCACAGCCGCTTCTTTAGGATGGGCGCAGATCAAGCGTGCATATGTCCGCAATGTCAGCTTTAAGCAGGTTTCTAAACTCAGACTGCCGCCTTGTGGTTGCATTAGATCATCGTCAAATAAGGCTTTAATTTCTAGATAAACCGCACTGAGCATCGCTTGTTTATCAGCATAGTAAACATATAAAGTTGCCACCGACACGCCGGCGCGCTTGGCAATATTGGCCACACTGAGATTTTAGTAACCATTGAAGTAAATAATATCGATGACGGCTTGATGTAAGGCTTTGATTTTGTTTTTATCTTTATATCTCATGTCGCAATCGTAAATGGGCATTCAGTGATTGTCAATGCGTCGCAGTCATGCAAATGTTAGTCGGCGTCACTTGAATAAACAACCCCATATAAACATCGATCCGCTGTAATTGACATAACTGCACCCATCGGAGTTTCGGTGTCGATTGTTGCTGATGGCGCGCATGCCTGGTATGTCGCATCAAAGCGGTACTCGACCGCCAAGACTAGCAGCGTCAAAAAAATAACGTCACCGAGCGGCAACGTTAAGCGTAAAACGGGCATATGCATATGGTGAAGATGACCAGATGTAGTGATTAAACATAGGAGCAGACCAAGTTCCATCCATGGCCTGAGTCGGTGGCATAGGCATCCCCCAACTACATTCTAGCTTATCATGTGGTGAAGACGGGTTCGGCGCAATATTTGTAAAAATAGATTTGAAAGTATTGAAGTCGGCCTACTATAGGCATGCCCCACCTTCAATTGATTATTCACTCAAAACCGGTTGCTGATTGATTTGAGTGATGCCGCTGAGATCAAACTTTGGCCGCCGATGAGCATCTAATAATCCAGTACGTTCTTGTTCGACATCATAAAGTTGCGTATAGCAAAAGCCAAACAATTGCGGCGCCGCTAACAATATTTGGGTCAATTGCTGGTACTGATGCACGAACGCTTTTGGTGAGGCGGGTTGGCCATAGCCCCAAGCTTGTGGATCATCAGCATCAGGCGCCCATTTGATTCCACCGTATTCACTGACGGCAACTGGCAAGCCTTTTTGGTAGTGTTGACGCGCATCATGTTCATCATAGCAGACGCCATTTTTAGCGAGTTCACGATTAAAATGGTTCGCAAATACCTTGGCATCTTGCGTATAATCATGCACGTCGTAAAAATCAGTCTCGCGATGATAATGGCCGCTGGTATCGACGACTGGACGAGTGGCATCCAGTTGTTTGGTGGTGTGATAAACAAGCTGTACCGCGTCAAGATTTTGTGGGCGGTGTTGGGCATCATCCCACGTTTCGTTAAAGGGACACCAGGTGATAATGCTAGGGTGGTTTTGATCACGCTTGATGGCAGCTTCCCATTCAGGCAGTAGGGCTAATAAACCTGCCGGGGTAGTCAGATCCAACCCCCAGCTAGGCATCTCTGCCCACACCATTAAGCCGAGTTGATCGCAGTGATACAACAAACGCGGATCGACGATTTTTTGGTGAAGGCGGGCCCCATTAAATCCGAGTTGTTGGGTGAGGTGAATGTCTTTGATGAAATCGGCGTCTGTTGGCGCAGTGTAGACGCCTTCAGGATAATAGCCTTGATCAAGCACCAACCGTTGAAAGACCGGTTGATCATTGAGCATAAAGCGCATTTGATCAAAGTGCACCTCGCGCAGCCCAAAATAACTTTGCACATGATCATCACCATATTGAAGCTCGACGGTATACAATTGGCCATCCCCGATGGTCCACAGCGCCTTGACCCGCAACGGGATCGTTACCGTTGTCAGCGGTCCACTGAGGGCTTGATCGCTATGGCCAACCAGTTGATGATCGTGATAGATGTTGATCGATAAGCTGGCTTGACCGGCAGTTTGCAGCGACAAGGTGACACTAGGCGCATGAATGTCGCAACTATAATGAACTGATTCAATATGAGTTGGCGGTAACCATTCTAGCCACACTGTTTGCCAGATGCCGGTGGTACGTGTATATTCAGCCCCGCGTGATTGGACGGTACGACTTTGTTTGCCGCTGGGCTGCAAGCCGCTTCGACAATCATCGTGAGCACATACGACGATCGTATTTTGTCCAGGATGCACGACAGCGGCAATTTCTAAGGTAAACGGGACATAACCACCAGCATGTTCACCGACGAGCTCCCCATTGATCCAAACCGATGCGTGGTAGTCCACGGCACCGAAATGCAAGCGCAATAAACCATCGGGTTGCTCGGCGAGATCAAAGGTGCGGCGATACCAGACCCAAGGCATAAAACCAAGGTGATGAATGCCGCTGAGATGGCTTTCTGGCGGATAAGGCACCAAAATCGTCTGTGAGAAATCGGTGCGGTTTTGCCACTCACAATCTAATCCATTGCCACCGGCGTCGACTTCAAATTGCCAAAGCCCATTCAAATTTTGCCAAGGATTGCGTTGCATTAAAGGTTCAGGAAATTCAGGACGTGGAATCATTTGAGCACCTCAGCTTTGTTTTAACATGCGCATTTGCGCGTCATACAACGCAAAATACGCGCCGTGTTTCGTCATTAACGTGTCATGATTGCCTGCTTCAACGATTTGCCCGTGATCGATCACCAGAATTTTATCGGCATTGCGGATCGTGGAGAGACGGTGGGCCACGATAAAGCTGGTGCGACCTTTCAACAAGCCTTGTAGTCCTGCTTGTAAAAGCTGTTCGGTATGGGTATCAATGGCCGCAGTTGCTTCATCTAAGATCAATATCTTGGGATCAGCTAAAATCGTGCGTGCAAAAGCAATGAGTTGCCGCTGGCCAGCGCTTAAACTGGCGCCGCGTTCTTGAATCTGGGTGGCATAGCCGTCAGGCAAGGTTTGAATAAAATCGTCAGCGCGAGCGATTTGGGCCGCTTTTTGTAAGGCGGCATCACTGGCATCTAAGCGGCCATAGCGAATATTTTCCGCAATCGTCCCAGAAAAAATAAAAGTATCTTGTAGCATGACCCCCATTTGGGCCCGCAAAGAAGCTAGCGTGACGCGATCGATATTGACGCCATCAATGGCGATCGTGCCAGCAGAGACGTTGTAAAATCGCGACAATAAGTTGATGATTGTCGACTTCCCAGCGCCAGTCGGGCCAACTAAGGCGATGGTTTCACCAGGTTGGGCATGGAAGCTGACGTGATGTAAAATCGTTGGCTCATCTGGTGCATAAGCAAAAGACACATCATTGAACTGGACATCCCCATGGATCGGTGGCAGTTCAAAGGCATCTGGGGCGTCAGCCACTGCCGGCTTTTCATCGAGCAATTCAAAGATTCGTGCTAGATAGGCAGTGGCGGTGATCAATGAATTGTAGAAATTGCCGATGTTGATCACTGGATTCCAGAAGTTGTTGATATACCCGAGAAAAGCAATCAAAGTCCCGGTGGTCACGACCACACCGACATGTTGGATGCCGACATAATAAATCAACGCGGTGGTCATTGTGGCAATATTGTTGACCCCAGGCGACAACGCGTATTGCACATGTACGGCCCGCATATAAGCTTGGCGGTTTTCTTCGGCGACATGGTCAAAATGACCGATGGCAGTGTGCTCTTGGGCAAAATCTTGCGTCACTTTGATACCAGCGATCCCTTCATGAATATAAGCATTCAAGTTGGATTGCTTATTGGATAGCGCCGCAAACGCCACAGCTTGCTTTTTTTGAATGGCATAAGTCCAAATGATCAAAATCGGGATCAGCGCCATGGAATAAAGCGTCAAGCGCCAGTCGATGGCGATCATGAAAATCAAGGTGATCACCAAGTTCAATAGATCTGAAATCAAATTGATCAAGCCATTACTCAATAGATCCGACAGGGTGTTGATGTAGTTGACCACCCGGATCAAAATTTTGCCATGTGGGCGCGAATCAAAATAGCTGTTCGGCAGCGTTTGCAAATGGGTGAAGACATCACGGCGCATGTCTTTGAGTAAGTCCTGGCCGACTTCCGTGATGGTCCAGATCCGGTAGCGATAACAGCCAAAGGCGGCGATCAAGCTCACCAGAAAAATTCCAGATAAGCCGATCAGAGCCTTTAAGTTGTGCTGGGGGATATCCGAATCGATCGCCAACTTCATTAAATACGGGCCTAAGATCAAGGCGACATTCCCGATCAAAATGGACCCCAACGCTAACAATAGTTTCAAGCGGTAAGGCTTTAAATAATGCCCCAATCTGGCATAGTCATGCCAGTTAAAGCGATCATTTTCTGCTTCGTCGACATCATAAGTATTGCGTTTAGCCAAGCGTGTCACCTCCAGTTTGTTGGGCGTAAGTTTCGGCGTAATAGCCGCCTTGTTTGAGTAATTGCTCATGGGTGCCGCTAGCGACCAAGTGACCATGTTGCAACACCAAGATCTGATCAGCTTGGCGTAAGCTGGAAATGCGACTGGCGATGATAAAGACCGTTTTATGCGCCGCCACGGCTTGTAACCGTTGTTGGATTTCCGCTTCAGTTTCCATATCCAAGGCACTGGTGGTATCATCTAAAATCAATATTTTAGGGTCTTTGACTAAAGCCCGCGTTAACGAAATTCGCTGTTTTTGACCACCGGAAAGCCCAACGCCGCGCTCACCGACCACAGTTTGATAGCCGTCTGGCATGGCTTGGATGAAACTGTCTGCCGAAGCGACTTGCGCCATTTGCCGAATGTAAGTTTCTGGCGCGTCGTGATTGCCATAGCTGATGTTATCTTCAATCGTATCGGAAAATAAAAACAAGTCTTGCATGACCACGGTGATCTGATCGCGCAAAGTTTTGATCGGCCATTGTTTTAAATCGATTCCATCGACTAACACCCGACCAAAAGTGGGGTCATAATATCTGGCAATCAAGTCCATCAACGTCGACTTACCACTGCCAGTTTCCCCTAAGATCCCAATGGTTTGACCAGGTTTAGCTGTGAAGGTGATATCGGCTAGCACTGGCGCATCAGGGGCATCCGGGTAGGCGAAGCTGACGTGATCAAATTGAACTAAGCCTTGCATCGCTTGGGCTTTTTGAACAGTCGGCGTTTGAATGGCAGAATGTGCGCCAAGTAAGGCCCGAATTTTGATCGTCGCGGCTGCAAAACGTTGGGCATCATTGATCAGCCAGCCACTCATGCGCATGGGTTGATTCAACAGCCACAAAAAGCCGTTGAACGTCACCAAATCGCCTAAACTCATATGTCCTGCGATCACCATGCCGCCGCCTAGCAGCAACACGATCACAGACAATAAGCTTGCTAAGAAATCTAGTGGTGGCAAGAAGCGCCGAGAAATGCCAGCCGCGGCCATGTTTTGCATTTTATAATCGTGATTTAAGCGATCAAATTTCGTGATTTCATAATCTTCGCGGGTGAAGGCTTTGACCACGCGGTTGCCGGAAATATTTTCTTCCACCATCGTATTGAGCTTGGCAAAACTTTGGCGAATGTTGAAATACACCGGCAAGGCCTGTTTGGACATTTGGTAAGTTAAGATCCCGATCAATGGGGTCACGATCACCAACGCGATCATCAATTGCCAATTGATCGCACTCATCACGACGACTGCGGCGATGAACCATAAGATACATTCCATTCCGTTATAAGACACCCAGCAGATCATGTTGCGGATCGCGTCAGTGTCACCAGTCATCCGCGCCATTAAATCGCCAGTCCGCACGGTGTTGAAATAGGTGAAATCAAGGCTTTGAAGTTTGGCGAACAGATCATGGCGCAAATCAAACAACGTGTTTTGGGCGATGCGCTCAAATAACATGATGTAGCCATAGCGCATCACCGTGCGGACCAACGTCGCGCCGATCATCACCGCAAGCATCGGGATGAGTTGCTCAGTATGGCCGCCATCGATGACGGTATCGACGATCATTCCGCCTAACATGGGCACAATGATGACGCCGATGGCATTAATCACCACCAGCAGCATGGCGAAAACCAACCGCGTGCGGTCTTTTTTGACATATTGCCAGATCCAAGTATATGGGTTCATGATTTATCCTCCAGCTTGAATTATCTAAGCTACAATGGCTTTCGTGAATGGAGAAAATCACCGTGAGACTTGGATTTTTTTGACTATTGCCTATGATTTGTGGATTGGTTTTGGGCGATGCTTCAGTTAAAATGAATCCGATTACACTGGAGGTGAAAAAATATGCTGGACTTAAAGACTTTTTCGCCAGATGTCTTGTATGCGTTCGTTTACCAAAACGACCAGCCAGGCACTTATCCTTACCACAGCCATGAGTTCCTAGAGCTGTCGATCATGTTGCAAGGCGCCTCACATTATCACATCGAAGGACTGAGTCAAGAGATCCACGCTGGCCAAGCTTTATTGTTTAACCCCGGCGTCCATCATCAAGAAACTCAACTGCCTAATACCCACTCGACGCAATTGCATATCGGGTTTCGCCAAGTCGCGTTACCTGGACTAAAACCGGATTTCTTACCTTTTGCCCAAAGTATTGTCGATCTCGGTGATCAAAAAATGGCCTTTTTTGATTGTGCCCACCGGATTGCCGAAGAAACCAAAGCGGGATCAGCATTCGGTCACGACTTGATGTTACAAGCCCAAATTGTGGAACTGTTATGTGTGTTGATCCGCGCATTGCCGAATAACCAAGTCGTGGCAGATCATTTCGAATCGGTGTCGAATGCCCATACCTCCGTTGATCAACAAGCCCTGGTCGCCCAAGCGGAATATTATCTGCAAGCCCATTACCAAAGTGGGGTGACAGTCGCGGCAGTCGCCGAGGCCTTGCATGTCTCGGCGAGTTATTTATCGCGAACGTTCAAAGCGCTAAAAGGGGAAAGTCCGATGAGTTATTTGACAGCATTGCGCTTGAATCAAGCCAAGCAATTACTGGATGAAACCAATTTGCCCATCAATCAAGTATCTGGCGTGGTGGGCTATCAAGATCCGTTTTACTTTTCGCGGTTGTTCAAACAACATTTCGGTCAATCACCGTCGCAAATGCAAGCTGATCATTAAAAAACACGGTTCTCGTCTATTGAGAACCGTGCTTTTGCATTAATGTGGTAACAATTGTAAGGCGGTAGCAAGCCGACCCCCTTGCGCTAAATCGCTGTGCTTGATCGTGGCAGTGGTGGGTTGATCGTTGAAAGCGCGCTTGCCGACGAAGTTGAAACTTGGCAAGTTGTTGGTGGTAGTGATGGTTAAATCACCCGCTGGCAAGTGCAACACGGCTTCATCGAGTAACGGAATTCCGAGGACATAGTCACCAGAACCTGGCGTCACCGGATAAAAGCCTAACATTGAAAACAATACCCAAGAGGACATCGAGCCGTTGTCTTCATCGCCAGGATAACCCTCCCAACCGGCACTAAACGCATGGGTCAACATGGTTTTGATCAACACTTCGCCACTGGCAGGATCGTCGGCTAAGGCAAACAAGTAGGGCAAATGAAAACTCGGTTGATTGGAAATGGCGACTTGTCCATAAGGCTGAGCCGCTAACTCCCGCATTTCATGAATGGTTTGCCCATAACTGCCAACGTTAAAGCTGGCCGGTTGATTGACCAAGTGATGCAAATGTTTGACAAAAGCATGTTTGCCGCCGCTAGCTTTGATCAAGCCCGGGATATCTTGGTAAACGGCAAAACTATTTTGCCAAGCACTGCCTTCGGTGTAGCCGTTGCCCCAAGTGGTTGGTGACCAATCAGGAAGAAAAACACCGGCGCGATTCTTTGGCCGCATCAGGTTGACTTCAGGATCAAACAAATTTTGCCAGTTGTGGCTTTTGGCTTCGAATTCTGAAGCCACCTGAGTTTCACCTAACTGTTTGGCGACGACGCTGATCAACCAATCAGAGTAAGCGTAGTCTAACGTTTTGTTCACAGATTCGCCGATATCCGCCGGCACATAGCCTAATTCTAAATATTCCGCTAAGCCTTCACGCCCGTATTTCACATCTTGGCTGATGACGGTTGCCCCTTGGATCATGGCATGCAACAAATCGGGCATTAAGTCTTCGGCGATGCCTTTGACTGCCGCGTCTGCAATCACGGCGTCAATCATGGTGCCGGGCATCATGCCGCGTTCATCAGGCGATAACCAGCGCGGCAAGAAGCCAGTTTCCAAATAATTATTGTAAAATCCGTGCAGCATGTCGCGGTATAACTCAGGATCGATCAATGACAACAGCGGGAACAAGGTTTTATACGTGTCCCAAAAGCCGTTATTGGTAAAGGCCATACCACTGCGCACGCATTTGCCGGTGGTGTCGTAATGCACCGGCTGATCATGGCCGTCTAATTCGTAAAACCGCATAGGAAATAGCATCGCACGATATAAGTTATGTTCAAATAAAGCGACGTGTTGTGCGTCTGCGTCTTTGACTGAAATTTTGGCCAATTGGGTTTGCCAAGCAGCGGTGTGGTCTGCGAGTTGTTGCGCAAAAGGGCGTAAATCCAGATTGTGTCGCGATTGATCAGCGCTGATGAAACTCGTTGCAAAATTCAACGTCGTGGTCTGCGTTGCAAATTTCAAGATCACCATATCAGGTTGTGAGATGACTTGGGTGTTATCGGGTAAAGCCAAGGATAAATACATGGTGAAGTTCGGATCTTCACTCCCTGAGAAATTGCACAACGCCAAGGTCAATTGGGTATCGCTTTGGGTAAGGATATGTGAATTGTTGGCGCTGACTTTCAACAATAAGTCAGACGGGCTATTTAATTGCAGTGCGCCGCTGTACATCCCGGCCGTCGCCTGATAGGACATATCGGCTTCTAACGCGTGGCCGCTGAGTTCATGGGGATGAAAGCTAGCGTGATCATAAGACCCAAGGTAAGTTTGATCGACACTGGCTAATGGGGTGAACAGCACGCTGGAAAAATCCCCGATCCAAGGGCTAGGTTGATGAGTCAAGCGAATCCCGGCAAAGCTTTTGGCTTGAGGATCGAACCACCAGCTAGTATCTGCTACCGTGGTTTGGACACTGAGGTAATTCATCCCGTGGGGGACACCGGTAAGCGGCAAGGTGTTCCCGTGGGAAAAGGCGTCATTGCTTTGAGTTCCGATGCGTGTATCGATTTTATCCAGTAACATGTTGAATTTCACTCCTTTTTCGTACCACTCGAGGTGCGCTCGACGAGTTTAACCGCGACGGTCTCTCGCGTGGTACAGCTTAAACTCGGGTTGTTGATCTGTGCCAACAACAGGTCCACTGCATGGCGACCAATTGCTGGGAAATCTTGCGTCAAGGTGGTCAACGGTGGGTTATTTTTAGCTGCGATCGCTAAATCATCAAACCCGACGATCGACAAATCCTCAGGCAAATGCCACCCAAGTTTGGTCAAGCCAGTGGTTAATTTCACCGCTTCGATATCATTGCCCATGATTAAAGCGGTGATGTGTTCTTGATGCAAAAAAGCGGCTACCGTTTGAACATCCAAGCTATTGCCCAGTGCTTGCGCCCATTTCAACCCGTCGACGCCAGGTTGATGATAGTGATTCATATACCCGAAAAAGCGTGCGGCCACCGTTGAGATCCAATCTTGCCAGAAGGGGACGCGGCTGAAAAAAGCGATGCGCGTGTGGCCTAATGCTTTTAAGTGTTCGACTGCCAAAGCCCCGCCCGTCGCATTATCCGAGACGACACTCGGCAAAGCCAGTTGTCCCGGTTCATCATTTAACACCACTAAGGGGATATGTTGTTGGGCACAGCGGATCAAGGTCGGCATTTCGGCTTTCAGGTCTTGCGGATAATAAAAGATCCCAGCATAATCTTCAAGTTGCCGTTGGCGAAGTTGTTGCGTGGTGCAAGTGGACAATGACCAAGTGGTACCGGTAAGTTCTTGTTTGATGCCGCTGGCGTAATCTCCCATTTGTGGATCTAAAAAGGGTAAGACCAATAACAATTTACGCGAGCGCGAGGCCAAATGCGGTTTGACAAAGCTACCTTTGCCTTGAACGCGGTAAATCAGATCCGCATTAGCCAAGGCATTTAAGGCATGTTTGGTGGTGATGCGCGAGACTTGATAGCGAATCGCTAAAGCATTTTCGCTTGGTAGGCGGTCGTCAGGCGCATATTCACCGCGCAGGATCGCTAAGCGCAAGTGATCGAATAATTCTTGATATTTAACCATGACGCCTCCAGTTGGTATAGTACGATAAGTCGACTTTTTTAAATAATCTAAGCGCTTGCAACAATCCTGCCATAGAACATGGTATATTGCAAGAGTAAAAATATACCAAGGGAGTAAACATCATGGCAAACTATTTAACCGCAGGCGCCAGTGCCTATATCCAAAAAATCGTCGACTTATGTGGCGTTGAACACCAAGCTTGGGCGGAAACTTTCGCTTTAACCTACGCTGATACCTTAAAAAATGCCTTAGTGCCAGATGTTGACGGTCGCATCTTTGTGCTGACTGGCGATATTCCAGCGATGTGGCAACGTGATTCTACTGCCCAACTGCGGCCTTATTTAGTCCCAGCTCGCGACGATCGCGAATTACAAGATGTGATCGCCGGCGTCATTCATCGCCAATTTTTCAATATGGACTTGGATCCTTATGCCAATGCATTCAACCAAACGGCTAACAATGCTGGGCATCAAAGTGACCAAACGGAAATGACGCCTTGGATCTGGGAGCGTAAATACGAATTGGATTCCTTGTGTTATCCGGTGTCTTTGGCATACAACTTCTGGAAAAATACCAAGCGAACAGATATTTTTGACGCCCAGTTCGAAGCGGCCATTGAAAAGTTCTTGCAAGTGATCACCCAAGAACAAGATCATGCGCATTCGCCTTATCGCTTTGAACGCACTGAAGATCGGCCAGAAGATACCTTGATCGACGGCGTTGGCCGGCCAGTGGCCAACTGCGGCTTGAGTTGGAATGGGTTTCGGCCAAGTGATGATGCCTGTGTTTATGGTTATTTGATCCCAAGTAACTTGTTTGCCGTTGAATCCTTGCGCCAATTGGCTGAAATCTATACGGAAGTCTTACATCAGCCAGCCGAGCGCTTCACTTTCTTAGCGGATAAAATTGAAGCCGCCGTGCAAAAACACGGTTTAACCAAAAACGCATCCGGCGAATCGATTTATGCCTTTGAAGTCGATGGGCTCGGCAATGCTTTGGTGATGGATGATGCCAATGTGCCGAATTTGTTGTCGCTGCCATATCTTGGCGCGACGACGTTAGATGACCCGATTTATCAAGCTACACGCAAGACCATGTTTTCTAAAGAAAATCCTTATTACTATGCTGGCACTTATGGGCAAGGTCTCGGCTCACCGCACACGCCGGCTGAATACATTTGGCCGATTGCCAAAGCAGTTGAAGGGTTGACCACCACAGATCGTGACGCGCAAAAGGCGATTTTAGATCAACTGGTGGCCACGACCAATGGTACTAAGATGATGCATGAAGGCTACAACGTTGAAGATCCAAGCCAATATACGCGCGAGTGGTTCTCTTGGGCCAACATGATGTTTTGTGAATTGGTGATGGCGTATTTTGGTGATCGCGTCTAAAAAGGAGCTTACTCATGACAAAAAAGAAAGTTTTTGTGATCTCACATAGTCACTGGGATCGTGAATGGTACATGGGCTATGAAAAACACCACATGCGCTTGATCTCGTTGATGGATGATCTGTTTGATCTGTTTGAACACGACCCTGAATTCAACAGTTTTCACTTGGATGGGCAAACCATTATTTTAGATGACTACTTGAAAGTCCGCCCAGAAAAACGCGACGAGCTGGCCAAGTGGATCCGCTTGGGCAAGTTGCGTATCGGACCGTTTTACATTTTACAAGATGACTTTTTGATCAGTCCTGAAGCCAACGTGCGCAATACGCAATATGGCTTGAAGCAAGCCAAAAAGTGGGGCCAGCCGACACCTTTAGGCTATTACCCAGACACATTCGGTAATATGGGTCAAACCGCGCAAATGATGCAGTTGGCAGGATTAGATACCGTTGCATTTGGTCGTGGGGTGACCCCGACTGGGTTGAATAATCAAGTTAGCCATGGCGATTTTGATTCCACTTATTCTGAAATGTGGTGGCAAGGGCCTGATGCCTCGAAAGTCTTAGGCATTTTATTTGCCAATTGGTATTCCAACGGCAATGAGATTCCTGTTGATCCTGTTGCGGCGAAAGCTTATTGGGATCAAAAACTCGCTGATGCCGAACGCTATGCCGCCACCCCTGATTTGTTGTTTATGAATGGGGTCGATCATCAACCGGTACAACAAGACTTGTCGAAGGCCTTAGCGACTGCGCGTCAACTTTATCCTGATTATGAATTTATTCATTCTAACTTTGCCGACTATATCAAAGCCTTAAAAGCAGATTTGCCAGATGATTTGTCGACGATTCATGGCGAGCTGACCTCGCAAGCGACCGATGGTTGGTATACGTTGGCCAACACGGCTTCTAGCCGCGTTTACCTCAAACAGCAAAATACCCAAACCGAACGCTTGTTAGAAGACCAAGTGGAACCTTTGTTGGCGTTGAGTCATACGGCTTCTGAATCCAACCAAGATCGCTTGGATTATGCCTGGCACTTATTATTGCAAAATCATCCCCATGATTCCATTTGTGGCTGCTCGATTGATCCGGTGCATCAACGCATGATGACGCGATTTGCCGCAGCGCGACAAATCGGGGAGAGTTTGAGCCAACATGCTTTAGCGGCGTTCACTGAGCGTTTGAACACGCAAAGCTTTTCTGAATCATCGCATCCATTTGTGTTAATGAACACAGCAGGTGCTGCTAAGCATGAATCGGTGCACGTTGAAGTGGAACTCAAACGCGCTTTGTTTAAAGATGGCATGCCGCAAGCACAATATGACAAACTGGCAGCCGAAATTCCAGATTTGCCTGAGCTACACGTGATCGATGCCAATGGTCAACCGATTCCAGCCATTATCTCCAATCCGCATGTGCGCTTTAATTATGAACTGCCAGATCATGCGTTCCGAGTGCCGTTTATGGCGTTATATGTGGATGTTGAAGTGGCTGCAGATTTACCCGCCTTTAGTTGGCAAACCTTGGCTGTGGTTGCGGGTAAAGTTTCTGCACTGAGAGCACCTCAAGTTATCGATGAAATTGCCAATGATCGTTTGCGTGTGCGCTTAGAAGCCGATCACACGGTGACGGTCACGGATCAGCAAACCAACCAAGTCTATCGCGATGCGTTAGTCTTTGAAGATACGGGTGATATGGGCAATGAATATATTTATCGCCAGTCTGCAGACAAATTAACGTTCACGTCAAAAGATGCCGAAATTGCGAACTTAACCACGCGCGCAACCGCTAGTGGTCAAGCAATGCAGTTTGATTTGACTTGGCAACTGCCTGCCCAAGCTGCGGCTAGTTTGGATTACGAACGCCAAGCGGTGATCGACATCACCAATCGCACCAGTGCGCGTGGTAAGCAGTTGGTGGCATTGACCATGCACATCGAATTGCGACTTGATCAAGACAATCGTTTGCAAGTGCACCTTACCGGTAATAATGCGGTGAAAGATCATCGCATTCGTGCTGTGATCGCCACCGGTATGCATAGCACCACGCACACGGCAGAATCGATTTTTGAAGTGGTCAAACGCAACAATGCAGTCGGACCAAACTGGAAAAATCCGACCAACCCCCAACATCAACAAGCCTTTGCCAGTGTGGTTGACGCCGGACGCGGAATCGTGGTCGGCAATGTCGGCTTGAATGAATATGAAGTCGGCAAAAATGGTGAGTATCTGGCGGTGACCTTGTTGCGCTGCGTCGGCGAAATGGGAGATTGGGGTTATTTTGAAACCCATGATTCCCAATGTTTAGGGGATTTCACCGCAGATTTCTCAATTGCGTTTACCGATGGCAGTCAACACGCACAACTTTTAGCCCAACAAGCTGCCCGTGCCGCTCAAATCCCAGTGATCGCAGGTCGGGTTAACCCCCAACTTGCCGGCAAGCTAGCGGCCAATGGCACTTATTTGACGGTTAGTGATCCCAGTTTTGCAGTGACTGCCACTAAAATGGCGGATCAACAATTCATTGTGCGCGGCTATAATATGACGGATGAAGTGAAGCCATTGACTGTCACGCATGATGGTTTTGTCGCTGATCATCTTTTTGATTTAGTGGATCAGCCATTACATCGTGCAGTAACAGAAGCGCTGCACCCAGCAGAAATTCGGACTTATGCATTTACGGAGGCCAACGATGACTAAGTTTATTGGGATCCCAGAAAAATATCAGACTGGCGTTGACGCCATTGTTGATTGGCGTGGGGATGAACAAACCCAAACTGTTCAAGTGAGTCCAGGTCCAACGGGGTTGCATTTAATTTGTACCCCAACGACTCAAACCATCACTTATGGCAATGTCCATGACTTGATGCGCGCCGTGACCTTATGGCTCGGCCACGCCAAACAGGAACCAACCTTTGAGATCCAAGAAACCCCAGCTTTTGAGCAATGTGGCACGATGATCGATGTTGCCCGCAATGGCGTCCTCAAAGTCTCAGCCTTGAAGCACGTCTTGATGCGCATGGCTAGCCTGGGCTATACCGAAGCTTGGTTATATTTAGAAGATTGTTTTGAAGTGCCCGGCCAACCTTATTTTGGGCACTTGCGCGGGCGCTACACCCAAGCGGAACTGCACGAATTGGCGCTTTATGCCGATAGTTTTGGCTTGACGTTAGTGCCAGCAATCCAAACCTTAGCCCATTTGCAAAATGCCCTGAAGTGGACGGCGTTTGATGATATCAAAGACACGCCAGAAGTCTTGTGGGTGGAAAAGCCTGAAACCACTGCCTTTTTGAAACAACTCTTGCAAGCGGCGAGTGCGCCTTTTCTTACCAAAAAAATTCACATCGGCATGGATGAAGCGTATGGCTTAGGGCATGGCAACCGGCTGTATCATGAAGGTTATGTCGATCAAGAGACTTTGATTCAAGCTCATCTCAAAACAGTCGTGAAACTTTGCGATGAACTCAACCTTGAGCCATACATGTGGAGTGATATGTGGTTTACTATTGCTAGTCCCACCAACACCATGTACGACGAATCGGTACATTTTGATCCAGATTTCGTCAAAGCGATGCCGCATGTCGGCCAAGTGTATTGGGATTATTATCATGAAGATGTGCAGACTTATGAAGTGCGCTTGAAACAACATCTCGAACTTAAACAACCAGTGGTTTATGCTGGCGGGTTGTGGACTTGGCCGAGTTTGGCGCCGCATCAAGCCAAAATGTTGCAATCCGTGGCTGGGGGGATGACTGGCGCCAAACATGTTGGGATCAAACAGGCCGTCGCGACCATGTGGTTTGATGATGGGGCGGAAACCCCTTTTGCTGCCGCGTGGTTAGGTTTACAAACCTTCATCGAATATCAATATCACGATACCGTATCGCCGCAAACGTTAGCTCAGCAATTCGCCTTGATGCAAGGAGAAGACTATCACGCTTTCATGTTGCTGGACGAATTTGATCATGTGCCCAATACCCCGACGAATTTATCTGGTGAAAATCCCAGCAAGTTGGTGTTGTATGAAGATTTGATGTTGCAAAAATATGCGGTCAACTTGCGGGGACATGATTTGCAGGCCCATTATCAACAATTAGCCGAAAGCTTGGCCACTGTTTTGACCACTGCGGAATCTGCCGACTTGTTTGCCTACTACCAAAAGTTAGCCCAGGCCTTGGGTGCTAAAGTCGTGGCGTTGCAAGCGTTAAAAGCGTTGCCGAGCCAAACGCCACGCGATGCCAGTCAAGCGACTGCGGCGTTAAATGCCTATCGATCTGCCTTAATGGCGATGATGGCACAATATCGCAAAGTTTGGCATCACGAGCGACGGGGCAATGGGTTTGAAGTGATGGATATTCGCTTCGGCGGGCAATTGGCACGCATCGAAACGGTTTTGTGGCGCTTAAGTGAATGGGTCGCAGGCCATGATGACCTTGACGAATTGCATGAGCCAGAATTGTTAGCAGATAAGTGGACCAGTGGCTCGATCGGACATGGGCTCTACATGCAAATCGCCAGTGCCTGCGATATTTCCCATTAAAGCCAAGCTCAGGAACGTTGAAAAACGCCCCTGAGCTTTTTTGAATGGCCCTGAATTATCCTGATCAATCAATTGTATAGTCTTTTGCATGCGACGGTTTTTAAAATTGGTTCATCCTCATTTCTTTGTTTAACTGCTGAGCGCGGCAGATTGCGATTCGCCTGTCATGATTGGTTTGATTTTTTGCTAATAATGAGACCGATATGAAAATAAAATGAAAGGACGACAATAATACATCTAACGGTTTGAAAACGCATTTCTTAAATTTAGTGAGTAATACCTAAATTTAGTAGATTGTTCGGCTTAAAGAAAGCGCTTATCCTAAAAGCATAATCAAAAGAAAGGAGGGGAGCCAATGAAACAAGATGCTGTTGCCACTGTGCAACGACCAGCCAAAAAGAAACGCAATTTCGGCCAACGTTTATGGGATAATCGCATTTTCTTTTTGATGGTCGCACCTGGGACGCTGTTTTTGATTGTTTTCTTCTACATCCCAGTGTTTGCCAATATCGTGGCATTCCAGAATTTTCAGTATTCGGATCAAGGTTTCCTGTATAGCCTTTTACACAGTCCATTTGTAGGGCTACAAAACTTCAAATTCTTCTTCGCGTCTGCAGACTTTTGGATCGTGTTGCGCAACACCGTTGGGTATAACATGGTCTTCTTGCTGATGAATTTCTTCTTTGCCATTTTCTTTGGGGTCGTGATGAGTCAGCTGCGCAATGCCAAGTTACTCAAGCTTTATCAAACGTCCATGCTGTTTCCGTATTTCTTGTCTTGGGCGATCCTAGCTTACTTCGTTTATGCATTCTTGAGCACTGACAAAGGGATCTTTAACCAGTTGATCCAAGCGATGGGCGGCAAACCGATCGATTGGTACAACACCCCACAAGTATGGCCATTCATCATTATCTTCTTAGGGGTTTGGAAAGGAATCGGCTACAATAGTATTCTGTACTTTGCGACGGCCATGGGGATCGATCCATCTTACTATGATGCGGCCATGATCGATGGGGCCAACAAGTGGCAACAGATCAAAAACGTGACCTTGCCGCATATCATGCCAGTGGCGCTGTTGATGTTGATTTTAAACATCGGCGGGATCTTCCGTTCAGACTTCGGGCTGTTTTACTTGATTCCAAGAAGTTCAGGGACGTTGATCAATGTGACACAAACCTTTGATACGTATATCTACCGCGCGTTGACCACCACGAATGATATCGGCATGTCCACGGCTGCGGGGTTGTTGCAGTCAGTGGTTGGGGCTTTGCTGATCATTGCATCCAATGCGGTGATCCGCAAGCTTGAACCGGAATCAGCACTATTTTAGGAGGGACCAAACATGCGTAAAAAGAAACCTATTTCCGCAGTTGAAATTCGCAAGTTTGGGCCTGGCACCAATTTGTTTTTCAACATCTTTTTAGCCATTTTCGCATTGAGTTGTGTGTTACCGTTTTTCTTCATTATTATTTTATCGCTAACTAAAGAATCTGATATCACGCTTTATGGGTATCAATTCTGGCCGAAACATTTTGTCACCACAAGCTATTCTTACTTGGCCAAAATGGGCCATCAAGTACTCGTCTCATTTGGGATCTCAGTGTTTGTCACAGTGGTCGGGACGTTGATGAACTCTTTGTTTAGTTCCACTTATGCGTATGCGATTTCACGTTCTGATTTCTTATACGCGCGTTTCTTTACGATTTTTGCTTTGATTTCCATGTTGTTTGTCCCCGGCATGGTACCGACTTATTTGGTCGTCACGCAAATGCTACATTTGCAAGATAATGTCTGGGCATTGATTTTGCCAATGGCCTTTGGGGTTTACAACGTGTTGATCATGCGGACATTCTTCAAAACCTCGATTCCAGAGTCGATCATTGAATCAGCACGTTTAGATGGTGCCGGAGAAATGCGGATCTTCCGTAGTATCGTGGTACCGCTGGCAATTCCTGGGATCGCAACGATTTCACTGTTTTCTGCTTTAGGGTATTGGAACGATTGGATGAACGCTTTGTTGTACACCAACAGCGATAACGTCACCCCATTGCAGTACTTGTTGGTTAAAATTGCTAACAACATCCAATACATGGCCCAACAAATGTCTGCCGGCGGTTCTAATGTCGTCGCCAGTGCCAACTTGCCAACTGAAGGCATGCGCTTTGCGGTTGTTGTGGTCGCGACATTACCGATCGCGTTAACGTATCCATTCTTCCAAAAGTACTTCGTCAAAGGGATGACGATCGGTGGCGTCAAGGGTTAATCATTGGGTTTTCAGATTTATTATATTCGGAGGGCGAACTTATGAATAAATGGTTCAAAAGCGCAGCACTTGTCGGGGTACTCGGGGCAAGTACATTAGCACTGGCTGCATGCGGCAGCAAAGGCTCAAATTCTAGTTCTGGTAAAACTACAGTTTCCATGTATATGCCTGGCGACAAGCCAAAGAACTACACGGAAATGATCAACAAAGCCAATAAAGAAATTCACAAGACCTACAAGAACATCGATTTGAAAATGACCTTCATCGGCTGGGGTGATTACACTCAAAAGTACAACGTCATGGTCACTTCCGGCGATACCTATGATCTCGCCTTTGCGCAAAACTATGTCAACAACGCTTCTAAAGGCGCTTATGCTGATATGACCAGCTTGTTGAAGACCACGGGTAAAAAAGCTTACGATCAAGTGGATCCCTCATATTGGAAAGGTTTGAAAGTTAACGGCAAAGTTTACGGCTTCCCAGTCAACGCCAATGTGTTTGCTTCAAACTCATTGACCTTCAATGATTACTTCGCTAAGAAGTACAACATCGACGTATCCAACATCAAGTCTTATGCAGACATGGAACAAGCTTTGGCAAAATTCCACAAAGCACAACCAGGCGTGGCTGCTTTTGCCATTGGGAAAGACTACAAAGCATCCCCTCGTCACATGGACTTCCCACTGGGTAACGGCTTGCCATTTGCCATTGATTCTAGCGGCAAATCCACTAAAGTTGTAAACGCTTATGACACCCCAGAAATGCAAAGCACGTTAAAGACGTTGCACAGCTACTATCTCAAAGGCTACATTCCTAAGGATGCTGCGACTTCCACGACCCAATATAACTTGCAAGACAACACTTGGTTCGTGCGCCAAGAAACTAACGGACCTTTCGATTACGGAGCAACCGCACTTGAAAACTCTGCCGGCGGCAAGAAGATGACTGTTAAAGCCATCACGGATCCATACAAGTCCACTGCCCAAGCCCAAGTTGCCGTTTGGTCCATTTCTAAGACGTCCAAGCATAAAGAACAAGCCATGCAAGTCTTGAACCTGTTGAACACGGACAAGACCTTGTTGAACAACATCACTTGGGGGTTGGAAGGTCAACAATGGAACTTCACCAACAAAGCGGATGGTAAGATCAAGACCACCAAGAAGTATCAACCAGGCTACTTCATTGGCGCTTGGATGATGGGGAACAACGCCAACATCTACACGCAAGATTCCATTACCGATGCCCAAATCAAAGAACGTGACGATTCCATTAAGAACGCCAAAGATTCAGCTTCTTTGGGCTTCAACCCAGATACTTCCAACTTGAAGACTGAAGTCACCAACTTATCTAACGTCATGAGCAAGTACTTGGATATCTTAAACACTGGGACTGCAGATCCTGTTTCCACAGTCAAGAAGATGGATGCTGAACTCAAGACTGCTGGTTACGACAAGGTGCAAAAGGAATTACAAAAGCAATATGATGCATTTCTTGCTGACAAGTAACCATTAAGCAAAGCAGCAAAAGAGTTGGGGTGAGCCCTAGCTCTTTTGTTGTTTCTGCGACACCTTCAGCAAATGTTGAAAGTGTGGCAGAAACACTGGTATTGATTCAAGGAGAGGCTTATGACAAAACATTGGTGGCAACAAGCCGTGGTTTATCAAATTTATCCACGCAGTTTTCAAGACAGTAACGATGACGGTATCGGCGATTTACCTGGGATCATTAAGCGGCTGGATTATTTACAAACCCTAGGCGTGGATGCGTTATGGTTGAGTCCGGTTTATCTAAGTCCGAATGCGGATAATGGCTATGATATTGCAGATTATCAAGCCATCAATCCGGAGTACGGCACGATGGCTGATATGCAACAGCTTTTACTTGAAACCAAAAAGCGCGGGATGCGCGTGATCATGGATCTTGTCGTCAATCATACTAGCAATGAGCATCAATGGTTTATTGAAG
>CAKRHU010000001.1 GCA_934339215.1 uncultured Lacticaseibacillus sp. | reverse complement strand
TACTTGCGCGGTTAGTGTAATGGATCGCACGTGAGATTCCGGTTCTCGAAATCCGGGTTCGACTCCCGGGCTGCGCATCAGAGGACAATCAAACGCCTAGAAATAGGCGTTTTTGTTTTACCCAAAAGTTTCTGGTGATAAATCATTAACTTCAAGCTCAGAAGTTTGAACGAATCGATAGAACTTTCATTCTCGTGTCGAAGCCGTTGTGCTAGACTGACAGTAGCAAAAAATATTTAATTTGATGTTTGACCTTTTTTGACTATTGGCGTATGCTTAGCACTGTATTCAAATGAGTGCTAATCCACACGCGATTAAAGGGAGGAATACTATGTTAGTACCAACAGTCGTTGAACAAACCAGCCGTGGCGAACGCGCCTACGACATTTACTCACGCTTACTCAAAGACCGGATCATCATGTTATCCGGGGAAATCAATGACCAAGTCGCCAACTCCATCATCGCGCAATTGCTGTTCTTGGATGCGCAAGATTCCGACAAGGACATTTATTTATATATCAACAGCCCAGGTGGTGTGATCACTTCCGGCTTGGCCATTTTGGACACGATGAACTTGATCAAGTCCGACGTCCAAACCATTGCGATCGGGATGGCAGCTTCTATGGCTTCCGTGCTGTTAGCAGCCGGGACCAAAGGCAAGCGTTTTGCTTTGCCACACTCTGAAGTCTTGATTCACCAACCACTTGGCGGCGCACAAGGCCAACAAACTGAAATCGAAATTGCCGCTGAACAAATCTTGAAGGCCCGGTTGAGCTTGAACAAGATCTTGTCTGATGCCACTGGCAAGTCGATGGATCAAATCAAAGCAGATACTGAACGTGATCACTACTTGACTGCGCAAGAAGCCAAGGATTACGGCTTGATCGACGATATCTTAGTGCAAAAAGCTGATCAAAAGTAATTTACTATAGAAGCGAGACATCTGCGGATGCCTCGTTTTTTTGTGACCAGCGTTTTTTGAAGCGGGCTTAGGCGGACGGATAACCTAGCATTGGGCTTTGGGTCGTGCTTTGACCCGAAATCCGATGCGTAACTATGCGCTCGACGTTGCTTCAAAAAGCGCGACGTGGATCAAGCATGCGGTGGCGAAATCACTCGACGACGATCAGAAAATTTCAGTGGGTCATAACCCGTCCAACGACAAATGTACATTAGTTCATGCCCTTGATATAGATTTCGGTTAACCAAAGATGAAAACCGCGTGAGAGAAAAGCCGAACGCTTTCACGGAAATAAGAAAAAATCTTGACATCGAAAGCCTTTGCATCCCGAATAACCGCGACGTTTGTGAACAAAGCATTCCATTTGTGTGAAAGCGTGCGCCTTTCAGCGTAAATAACTTGCACGCAATTTCAGGGATTGTTATAATGGTGACGTTGGTAAGGGAGTACAGCGTTTGTCTGAGATTCCTAATTTTTTTGCCTGACATGGGTCGGCTTACGACTACGTTGGACAGACAACGACCCACAGAAGAAGGATACGACATGCAATCTGAATTCGCCTGGATCGAAGCAATCGCACCGGATCTTGTCGGCGTGGTCACCAAACGTTATCAGATTCTGCAATACATTAACTGGTTAGCCCCAGTTGGTCGGCGGACCTTAGCTGATCAAATGAAAACCTCTGAACGGGTTTTGCGAACCGAAACGGATTTTCTCCGGCAACTCGGCTTGATCGAAACTTCAAAGTCGGGCATGGTGCTGACCGGCAAAGGCCTAGACGTGTTCAAAGGTTTGGAAACGCTGATGAATCAGCTGCTTGGTTTCAAAGAAGATGAAAAACGCTTAGCTGCAAAACTGGGGATCGATCATTGTTTGATCGTCAACGGCGACGCAGACCAAAGCGTCAGAGTCCTCGATGAAATGGGGAAACTGCTTGATTCCACCATGCAAGTGTTGCTTCCAGCCGGGCGCCTCACTGTTGCCGTGATGGGCGGCTCGACGATGGCACGCGTTGCCGGACAATTGACCTATAAGCTGTCTGCTGGTCGCGAATTAACGTTCGTGCCGGCACGCGGTGGGGTCGGTGAAGCGGTGGCGATTCAAGCCAATTCCGTGGCAGCCAGCATGGCAGAAGCGACTGATAGCCGTTTCAAAGTCTTGTACATTCCTGAAAATGTGAGTGAACAAACTTATCAACCCCTTTTAAAAGAACCTGCCGTCCAAGAAGTGTTACAAATGATTGACAATGCGCAGGTCGTGATTCATAGTATAGGTGATGCATTGGTGATGGCAAAACGTCGCGCGATGACACCAGAGGCCTTAAAGAAGTTGCAAGCACAACATGCAGTTTCTGAAACCTTCGGGACATTCTTCAATGCCCAAGGTTCGGTCATTTACAAGATCCCAAGAATCGGCTTAACGATCCCGGATCTTGATCATATTCCGTATGTGTTTGCCGTTGCCGGTGGTGCTTCCAAAGGCCCAGCAATTGCCGCGTACATGCACTCCGCACCGAGTCGGACGTGGTTGATCACGGACGTCGGTGCTGCAAATTCGATTTTAACTGGGGAGACCCGTTAGAATAAAACTCTTTATTTCCTAAAGGAGGAAATTTTAGCATGACTGTTAAAATTGGTATCAATGGTTTCGGCCGCATCGGTCGTTTGGCATTCCGTCGCATCTTCGAATTAGGCACTCAAAGTGACGACATCGAAGTTGTTGCGATCAACGACTTGACCAGCCCAGCAATGTTGGCTCATCTGTTGAAGTACGACTCCACTCATGGCACTTTCCCGGGCGAAGTTTCCGCGACCGACAACGGTATCGTTGTTAACGGTAAGGAATACCGCGTCTATGCTGAACCACAAGCTCAAAACATTCCGTGGGTTAAGAACGACGGCGTTCAATACGTCCTCGAATGTACTGGTTTCTACACTTCTGCTGAAAAGGCCCAAGCTCACTTGGATGCCGGCGCAGAACGTGTCTTGATCTCTGCACCTGCTGGTAAGATCCGTACTATCGTCTACAACGTTAACGACAACGACTTAACTGCTGACGACAAGATCGTTTCCGCTGGTTCTTGCACCACTAACTGCCTTGCACCTATGGCTTACTTCTTGAACCAAGAATTTGGTATCGAAGTTGGTACTATGACTACGGTTCATGCTTACACTTCCACTCAAATGCTTTTGGATGGCCCTGTACGCGGTGGTAACCTCCGTGCTGCTCGTTCCGCTGCTGTGAACACTATTCCTCATAGCACTGGTGCCGCTAAGGCTATCGGTATCGTTATCCCAGAATTGAACGGCAAATTACAAGGCCACGCCCAACGTGTCTCTGTTGTCGACGGTTCTTTGACTGAATTAGTTTCCATCTTGAAGACTAAGAACGTCACTGCTGACCAAGTTAACGAAGCAATCAAGAAGCACACTGTTGATAACCCTTCATTCGGTTACAACGCTGACCAAGTTGTTTCCTCTGACATCATCGGCACTACCTTTGGTTCTGTCTTCGATCCTACCCAAACTGAAGTTACCACTGCAGGTGACTACCAATTGGTTAAGACCGTTGCTTGGTACGACAACGAATATGGCTTCACTTGCCAAATGATCCGTACCTTGCTGAAGTTTGCTACTCTGTAATCTCTGATTACTAAGTAGGCTTCAAGCGCTTTGAAGAGGGCGGAGGGAATTCTCCCTCCGCCCTTTTTGCTTGAATGAGCACCGCGGCATTTTAACCGCGGTGTTTAGATGATCACACCATCTTCATGATTTGATCATCTAAGCATCGTGGAAAAAATGCTGAATGGTGTTGTAATAAGATACATCCAATATTAGGAGGGTTTTATTCAATGGCGAAATTAATCGTTTCCGACTTGGACGTCAAGGACAAAAAAGTTCTCGTTCGTGTCGACTTCAACGTGCCGATCAAAAATGGTGTTATCGGCGATGACAACCGTATCGTGGCTGCTTTGCCTACGATCCAATACATCATCGACAACAACGGTAAGGCAATCTTGTTCTCTCACTTGGGCCGTATTAAGACCGAAGAAGACAAGAAGGAATTGTCCTTGCGTCCAGTTGCAGAACGTTTAAGCGAATTACTCAAGAAGCCGGTTACTTTTGTACCAGCTACTCGCGGTAAAGAACTCGAAGATGCGATCAACAACATGAAAGACGGCGACGTTTTAGTTGTTGAAAACACTCGTTTCGAAGACCTTGACGGCAAGAAAGAATCCAAGAACGATCCTGAACTTGGCAAGTACTGGGCAAGCCTTGGCGACTTATACGTCAACGATGCCTTTGGTACTGCACACCGTTCCCATGCTTCCAACGTTGGGATCTCTTCCAACATGCCACAAGCAGCTGCAGGCTTCTTGATGGAAAAGGAAATCAAGTTCTTAGGCGATGCAGTTGAAAACCCTAAGCACCCATTCGTTGCCATCTTAGGTGGCGCGAAGGTTTCTGATAAGATCGGCGTGATCTCCAACTTGATCGAAAAAGCTGACAAGATCCTCGTCGGTGGTGGGATGACTTACACTTTCTACGCAGCTAAAGGCTTGTCCATTGGTAAGTCCTTAGTTGAAACTGACAAGATCGACTTAGCTAAGCAAATCATCGCAGAAGCAGGCGACAAGTTAGTGCTGCCTGTTGATAACGTGGTTGCGACCGAATTCTCCAACGACGCCCCTCATAAGGTTGTCGAAGGTGACATTCCAGATGGCTACATGGCTTTGGATATCGGCCCTAAGTCTGTTGCAGAATTCAAAGACGTTTTGAAGACTGCTAAGACGGTTGTTTGGAACGGCCCTATGGGTGTGTTCGAAATGTCCAACTATGCTAAGGGTACGCTCGAAGTCGGCGAAGCTCTCGGCGACTTGACTGATGCGACTACGATCATCGGTGGTGGTGATTCCACTGCTGCTGCTAAGCAACTTGGCATCGCACCTAAGATCACCCACATCTCCACTGGCGGTGGCGCTTCTCTTGAATACCTTGAAGGTAAGGAATTACCTGGTATCGCTGCTATCACCAACAAGTAATTTTTCTCATGGCGACCTAGCCTGCTAGCGGCTTGGAAGTCTTTTGGAAAAATCACAACTGATTACTCAAAAGGAGATTTACACATGCGTACACCTATCATGGCCGGCAACTGGAAAATGAACAAGAATCCTAAGGAAACTGCAGAATTCTTGGACGGCGTTAAAGGCAAGTTACCAGCATCAGACAAAGTTGAAACGATCATTGCAGCTCCTGCAATCGATTTGACGACTTTGGTTGCTGGCGCAGAAGGCACACCTTTGAAGACTGCTGCTGAAAACAGCTACTTTGAAAACGAAGGTGCCTTCACCGGCGAAACTAGCCCTAAAGCGTTGAAGGAAATGGGTCTTGACTATGTTGTCATCGGCCATTCCGAACGTCGCGGCTACTTCCACGAAACCGACGAAGATATCAACAAAAAAGCTAAGGCCATTCTTGCCAACGGCTTACTGCCAATCATTTGCTGTGGCGAATCTTTGGAACAACGCGAAGCCGGCCAAACTAACGACTGGATCGCTTACCAAGTTGCTGGTGCTTTAGTTGGCTTGTCTGCAGATGACGTTAAGAAGTCTGTCATCGCTTACGAACCAATCTGGGCCATCGGTACTGGTAAAACCGCTACTGCAGACCAAGCCCAAGAAGTTGTGGCTCACGTCCGCGCAACGGTTAAGAAGTTATATGATGCAGAAACTGCAGACGCTGTTCGTATTCTTTACGGTGGCTCTGTTAAGCCTGCTAACGTTAAGGAACTCATGTCCAAAGAAGATATCGACGGTGGCTTAGTCGGCGGTGCTTCCATGGATCCAGAATCCTTCGTTGCCTTGGCTAACTACCAAGACTAATTTCAAACGTTTCACGTTCGAAATTAATCCAAACTCAAAAATTTTCCCATATTAAAAGGAGAGAAATTCATGTCTATCATTACTGACGTTTTAGCACGCGAAGTCTTAGACTCCCGTGGCAACCCAACTGTTGAAGTTGAATTATACACCGAAGATGGCGGCTTTGGCCGTGCCTTAGTACCATCAGGTGCTTCCACTGGTGAACACGAAGCGGTTGAATTACGTGACGGCGACAAGTCTCGTTTCGGCGGCAAAGGTGTTTTAAAGGCTGTGGGCCACGTCAACGACGAACTTGCTAAAGCGGTTATCGGCTTGGACGTTACTGACCAACGTCTCATCGACAAGACCATGATCGAAGCCGATGGTACCCCTAACAAGGGTAAGTTCGGTGCCAACGCCATTCTTGGTGTTTCCTTGGCTGCTGCCCGTGCAGCTGCTGCTGAAGTTGGTTTGCCATTGTACGAATACCTTGGCGGTCCTAACGGTCACGTATTGCCAACTCCAATGATGAACGTTATCAACGGTGGTGCTCACTCCACTAACACTATCGACTTCCAAGAATTCATGATCATGCCTGTTGGTGCTAAGACTGTTCGCGAAGCCATCCGTATGGGTTCCGAAACTTTCCACGCTTTACAAGCCCTCTTGAAGTCTAAGGGTGACATCACTTCCGTCGGTGACGAAGGTGGCTTCGCTCCTAACTTGAAAGACAACGAAGAAGCTTTCGAATTCTTAGTTGAAGCGATCACTAACGCCGGCTACAAGCCAGGTAAAGACGTTGCTATCGCCTTTGACGTTGCTTCTTCTGAATTCTACGATCCAGAAACTAAGCGTTACACTTTGAAGTGGTCCGATCCAGACACTTCTTACAGCACTTCCGAATTCATCGACTTGATCGCTGGTTTCGTTGCTAAGTACCCAATCGTTTCTATCGAAGATCCTATCGATGAAAACGACTGGGAAGGCTGGCAAGAAATCACCGCTAAGTTGGGCGACAAAGTTCAACTTGTCGGCGATGACTTGTTTGTTACCAACACCGACTACCTGAAGAAGGGTATCGACATGGGCGTTGCTAACTCCATCCTCATCAAGTTAAACCAAATCGGTACTTTGACTGAAACTTTCGAAGCTATCGAAATGGCTAAGGAAGCCGGCTACTCTGCCGTTGTTTCCCACCGTTCTGGTGAAACTGAAGACACGACGATCGCTGACTTGGTTGTTGCCACTAACGCAGGCCAAATCAAGACTGGTTCTATGAGCCGGACTGATCGTATTGCTAAGTACAACCAATTGATGCGTATCGAAGACGAATTAGGCACTTCTGCTCAATACAAAGGTCGCCAATCCTTCTACAACGTTAAAGAAGTTAAGAACTACAAAGGTTAATTCCTTGTAGTCTAACTCAAAAGGCCTCACACTGGACGCGGTGTGAGGCTTTGTTGTATTATGGAGACAATGATTTGGAGAGTTTGGCAAATCGCACCGGTTCCGCTCGGACACGGCAAGCGATTATTTCCCGATGGGGACTACGCACAGCGCTTGGACTTTGTTCATCACACGTAAATGGGTGAGTTAAGCGAGTTACACTTCAAAACAAAATAAAGACGCCGCATCGGATCGGATGGGTGTCTTGGTCTGATTTAGGCCTGAGGTTTGAAGTGCGGCCGATCATAAGCGGCAATCAGCAAATGGTTCTGGGTGTAAGTGGCCATGTAGACTTGCTTGGGCGCATAGCCTTGATCGTGAAGCTGTTGTACCAGCCAAGCTTCATCTTTATCGATCAACTTTAAGGCATCTTCGTCGATGCGTCCGTCTAAAATCACTGGCAGGCGCAAACCGGCCTCTGCTTTGGTGATTACGGTGAGTTGGCCATTGCGTTCAAGAATTGCCCGGCTGATTTCTGTGATTGCAGGCGCGCCGCTAGAACGCAATTTATCGGCTAACACATTGGCAGAAATTCCGGCTTTGCTGGCATTGTCGACCAGGACTTGACCATTTTGAATCAAAAGTACCGGTTCGCCATCGATCAATTTGCGGAAAAAGGCATAGTGATTGCTCAAGTATTTGCTGATGACAACGATCAAGGTCCAAATGATCATGACATTGAGAAATTGCAAAATGGTGATGTCGGTGTTGTAGATCACGCCGCCGATAATCCCCCCAAGGACAAAGTTTTGCAGTTGATCGACGATGGTATTTGGCGCGAGATTGCCGCGGCCGGTGAGTTGAATCTGGGCGATAAAGACAATAAAGCCGAGCAACAGTTTAATCGCTGTGGATAAGTATAAGTCTTGTAAGATCATGGGCTAATCCTCGATATAGGTGACGTGATCAGAAACCAAATGCGTATGATTCAGTTGGTAACTTTTACCATTGGGGTCAACGATGATCACATAAGTTTGTTTACGGTCACGCTTGAGTTGAATCAGTAGCCCAGAGTACACACTTTTATCGCTAGCATAAACTTGCGATGGTTTTAGGTGTTCATTTTTGGCGATACTGGTCAACAAGGTGGTGACGGCTTGGGAGTTTTTCAACGCGCTGCGGTTGGCTTGGACATCGCGCGCTTGAATGCCGATGGTTAATAAGACAATCAATTCAATGATGATCAATAAGTCGCGATACTTGGTCAAGTTGCGATCGCGCAGGCGCACGATGAAGTAGCCGGCAATCAAGGTGATGCCGATCCCGATGATAATGTAGCGCATGATCCCTGGCCAAAAGGCTTGTTGGCTAAGCGCGTGATAGCTGTAAAAAGTGGTGGTTTGCATAATGGCTCCTTTCATCGACTGACTAAAATTATTATACGACTTTTCAATCCCATGAAAATTAAAGCGAGTTTTCCTGTCAGCACACTTCTTTGCTATAATGAAAACAACAAGTATCATGGGGGCAAACATGGAAGCAGTACGTGCAAAAATTGATACCACTCGCTTGAAGTTCGTGCTTCAAGGGTTAGTGGTCGGCTTATTAACCGGGGCAGTGATCAGTACGTTCCGCTTTGCCATCGAGCGTGTCTTAGTGTTCATGCAGGCGATTTATCGCCATCCCACCCCGATCAAGTTAGGCTTGGTGCTGGTGGGGATGATTGCGTTGAGTTTGATCGTCGCGGCGTTGCTGAAAAGCGAGCCCAATATATCCGGCTCTGGGATCCCGCAAATCGAAGGCCAGCTGGCTGGAGAAATGGATTTCCACTGGTGGTCGATTTTATGGAAGAAATTTGTCGCCGGCATTTTAAGTATCGGCCCAGGGTTGTTTTTGGGTCGTGAAGGCCCCTCGATTCAACTCGGTGGGGCAGTCGGGCAAGGGGTCGCCGAAGGATTGAAAAAACATGGCGCTGATCGGCGGATCTTGATCGCCTCAGGGTCTGCGGCAGGGTTAGCGGCTGCGTTCAATGCGCCAATTGCCGGGACTTTGTTTGTTTTGGAAGAAGTTTACCATAACTTCAGTCCGTTGGTTTGGATTACCGCATTAGCCAGTGCGTTAGGCGCAGACTTTGTGTCGTTGAATGTGTTCGGTGAAGTGCCAGTGCTGCATTTGGTTTATACGCGCAGTATGCCAGTCAGTTTATATTGGCATTTGATCGTGCTTGGGATCGTACTCGGCTTGCTGGGGCATTTGTATCAGCGCGTGTTGTTGGCCATGCCTGGTTGGTACGCGAAAACGCATATCCCGCGCTACCTTCAAGGCATCATCCCATTTATCTTAGTGATTCCAATGGGCTTGTTCATGCCTAGTATCTTAGGCGGTGGGAACGGGATGATCGTCGGCTTTGGTCGCGTGGTACCGAGTTTGACGGTATTGCTGGTGATTTTTGCGGCGCGGTTTATTTATTCGATGATCTCTTATGGCTCAGGTTTACCTGGTGGGATCTTCTTGCCGATTCTAAGCTTAGGGGCTGTGATCGGCGCGATTTATGCGGTGTTCATGGTGCAAATCGGACTGTTGCCCAAAGTGTATGTGATGAACTTGATCATTTTCTCGATGGCGGGATATTTTGCTGGTATCGGGAAAGCACCCTTTACGGCGATTTTATTGATCACGGAAATGGTCGGCAACTTAACGCACTTGATGCCGATGGCGGTGTTAGCCTTAGTCGCGTATATTGTCGTCGATGTGTTAGGTGGGGCCCCGATTTATGAATCCTTGTTGCGGCGGATGACGGTGCCCAAGCAAATTGAATCGATCCATCGCATGGACCGCTTGGAATTACCGGTCTTTGCCGGATCCAAGCTGGAAGGTTTGCAAGTGCGTGATTTCTCTTGGCCGAAGCAAACGTTACTCATCGGCCTCAATCGCGGTGAAAATCAAATCATTCCGCATGGCGATACGGTGATCCGAGCAGGAGACACTTTAGTCTTATTGACGGATGCCTCACAGCGCGCCAAGGTCCGCGCCAAAATTCAACATTTAGCCGCCCATATGACCAAATCAGAAGGAGTTCATCATGCACATTGAAGCCTTAAATCGCCTGCAAGCCGCTGAATACGTGAAATGGCATTACTTTGGGGATGAAAGTGGCGCCAACTTAAACGACGACGAACGACGTCAGGAATTTACCGAAATTTTTGCGGATAACGGGTTGGATTACTTTGCCGTGTTGGCACAAGATGAACTCGTCGGCGTGTTGAGTTTTGAATTTCCAAACGGCCAAATCACGATGAATGCCAAGTTGGCACCTGGAGCCATCGGCATGTTGAAAACCAGTGAACTGGTGCAGCTGGGCACTGAGTTTGGGCAAGCCCATTATCATGATGATGATGCCGTGCAAATCGCCTCAGTTTCACCAGCCTGAAGACTAGCCACATCGCGCTTTGTGTGATAATCTATAAGTTAGTAGTCAGTCGCGCCCAGGCGCGTTCAGGAGGAAGATCTTGCAGAATTTATTTACGACGTTGTTGATCATTGATTCCATTTTGATCGTGATTGCAACTTTAATGCAGCCTAGTAAGCAACAAGATGCCTTAAGCGCCTTATCCGGTGGCGCTACCGATTTGTTCGGCAAGCAGAAATCACGCGGGTTTGAAGCGTTTATGGAAAAAGTGACGGTGGTACTTGGGGTATTGTTTTTCGCCTTTTCCATCGTGTTAGTCTATATTGCATCGCACTAACCAACAGTCTCCTGCAACGGTAGGAGACTTTTTTTGAGATTATTCGACAATTCAGGACAACTGAATTGGACATTTACAATGAAAACGAGGGACCATACATGACCACAGTCGGCCACATGAGAAATGAATTACTCGCCGCATTCCGGCGCAACCCACAAATCGCCTTTTCCACTGCCAGCCTTAACCGCGCGTTGAAGCTGACGGATGCTGAAGACTTCAAAGTCTTAGTTCAAGCTTTAACCGGTCTAGAAAACGATGACTTGATTCACAGTACAGGCGAAGCCTTATTTCAATTAGGCGGCAAACCTGCCGGCCATTTGGAAGGCATTTTTCACGGCAATGAAAAAGGTTTCGGCTTTGTTGCCGTTGAAGATGAAGAAAATGACTTCTTTATCGCCCCACCTGCGACTAAATTTGCCTTAGACGGCGACACCGTTGAAATCAACATCACCCGCAAAGCCCGCCCAGGCGACTCCCGCGGCTCTGAAGCCGAAGTCGTCAAAGTGCTCGAACGCAAAATCACCCGCTTAGTCGGTGAATATTCTCCATTATCTGATGGCGAAAAAGAACGCACCGGCTTTATCGGGGTGGTGGTTTCGCATGAAAAGAAACTCAAAAACTACCCGATTTTTGTCAAAGATACTGGCATGATCCCAGAACTTGGCGACATGTTGATGGTGGAAGTGACGGCTTATCCTGACCGCGACCATCCTAAAGCCATGCAAGGTATCGTGTCTGAAAACCTTGGGAACAAGAACGCGCCTGGTGTCGATGTGTTGTCTTTGGTTTTGGCTAATGACATTCACACGGAATATCCAGAAGACGCTATGGCCCAAGCCAACGCCATTCCTGATCACGTCACTGACGAAGATCGGATCGGCCGCCGCGATATCACGGATCAACCAGTGGTCACCATCGATGGCGACGACTCCAAAGACTTTGATGATGCGGTGGTCGCTTGGAAGTTGCCTAACGGGAATTACCATTTAGGTGTCCATATCGCCGATGTGTCGTATTACGTTACCGAAGGCTCGCCTTTAGACAAGGAAACATACGATCGTGGCACGTCCACTTATTTGACGGACCGCGTGATTCCGATGTTGCCATTCCGCTTGTCCAACGGCATTTGCTCGTTGAATCCTGACGTGGATCGCTTGGCAATGTCTTGTGATATGGAAATCACCCCAGAAGGTAAAGTTGTCAACCATGACATTTACCAATCTGTCATTCGTTCTCACGGCCGTTTGACTTACAACAACGTCAACAAAATGATTACCGATCAAGACCCTGAATTGCGCGCGCAATACGCTGATTTGGTGCCAATGTTGGATCTGATGGGTGACTTGCACAAGATTCTTTACAAGATGCGTCATGATCGCGGTGCCATCGACTTTGAAGAACATGAAGCCAAAATCATCGTCGACGAGAATGGTCATCCAACCGACATCGTGTTGCGTGATCGCGGTTTGTCTGAACGCATGATCGAATCCTTCATGCTGGAGGCCAACGAAACGGTTGCTGAACACTACAACAAGTTGCACTTACCATTCTTGTATCGGGTCCATGAAACCCCAGATGACGATCGCATCAAAGACTTCATCGACTTCTTGGCCACTTTTGGTATCACGGTGCCGATCAAGCCAGGGGCAAAGCTGACGCCGAAGATGTTGCAAGAAGTCAACACTAGCGTTCAAGGCACGCCAGAAGAAATGATGGTCAATGTCAAAATGCTGCGGAGTTTGAAGCAAGCCCACTACTCTGAAGACCCACTTGGGCACTTCGGGATCGCAGCGGAATACTATTGTCACTTTACGTCTCCAATTCGCCGTTATCCTGACTTGATCGTCCACCGCTTGATCCGTTCATACGCCACTCAAGGCGCTGGCGAAGATAACCAAGCCAAGTGGTCTTCCAAGTTGCCTGACATCGCCGTGCAAACTTCTGTGCGTGAACGTCACTCTATCGATGCGGAACGGGCCGTTGACGACTTGAAGAAGGCCGAATTCATGGCCGATAAAGTCGGCGAAGACTTCGACGCTGTGGTTTCAGGGGTCGCAGGCTTTGGGATGTTCGTGGCTTTGCCAAACACAGTCGAAGGTTTGGTTCATATTTCTCGGATGAAAGACGACTATTATGCCTTTGTTGAAAACCAAATGGCGTTAGTTGGCGAACGTTTCCACAAGATCTATCGCATCGGCCAACCCGTCAAGGTGCACTTGGACAATGTCGATGTGGAACAACGCCAAGTCGATTTCTCCTTGATTCCATCAGACGACACGCCAAAAACCGACATCGTGGTGAAGCGCGAAACTCGTGGCCGTGGGCAAAACCACAGCGACGGTCCGCGCAACGGCAATCGCAATGGTGGCAATCGCAACAATAGCAACAACCGTGGTGGCAACAACAATCGCGGTCGCAATCACAACAATAACCGTGGCGGCAGCCGGCCTTTTAACAAGCTGGGCGACCAATTGCGTCAAGGCGGCCAACGCGGCGGGAACAAACACTAGAAAAGAGGGGTGCTGATGGCCAAGAAAATGAAGCCGAAGCCAGATAACCTGTTGGCCCAAAACAAAAAGGCCTATCACGATTATAATATCCTCGAAACTTATGAAGCCGGCGTTGCCTTAACTGGGACTGAAATCAAGTCTGTACGCGCTGGCAAAACCACTTTGCGCGACGGCTATGCGCGGGTGCGCAACGGTGAAGCTTGGTTGGAAAACGTGCATATCACACCATATGCTGAAGGCAACCAGTTCAACGTTGATCCAATGCGTAACCGCAAACTCTTGTTGCACAAAAAAGAGATTCGCAAACTAGAAGTCAGCCTGACTGAAAAAGGTCTGACCATTGTGCCATTGCGGATGTATCTCAAGCATGGCTATGCCAAAGTCTTGATCGGCGTGGCGCAAGGGAAGAAGAACTACGACAAGCGTGAAAGCTTGAAGCGTAAAGACCAAGAGCGCGACATTCAACGTGCGATGAAAGAACGGTATTAACCACAACAGCACCAACGCGTAAACCTTCGTGGTTGTCGGCGTTGGTGCTGCTTTTTTGTTGATATTGTTCAGCCGTGTAAGGCGTCATGATAGGGGCATTGATAATCTTAATTGAAAAGAGGCGGCAGTGATGATTGGTATCATGATATTTGTGATCGGGATCCTAATTTTTACCCGCAACGCGTTTTGAATGGAAAAAATCTCCCGATGGGAAGCACTCGTGGTTCCTATTTATAGCTTGGTGATGGGCGTACGCACGTTGCTTGAGGCACACCCACCAGTTATTTGGATCGCCGTGACTGTTGTGGTGGGACTATTGGCCGCGGTGATTCAGGCCAGCGGCGCTCAATTGCAAGTGACAGGTGAACGTGATCGCCATGATCGTCCAAGGGCGTTGCTGCGCCGTGGCGGCCGGTACTTGATCGGCTGGGTCCTGATCTTTGCTTATGGGATCGCGATGGCAATGATGTTTGGTGACCATGTGAATTTGGTGCGTGAAATCGGACTTGAAATTGCGAAGGATCTTTTTAGTTTTCGTAACTTCACCAAGGTGGCAAGTTGGAACATTTACTTGCAATCTGGGATTGCCAGTCTTAGCTACACTTGGCTTTTAATTCGGCAAGAGCCGCTCGTCGGCCAAGCATTGCGGCGTCAACATCAATAGGTGTCCATGGTTAGGCGCATTGAAAAAGATTTCGATTAATGATTTGACTTTGCTTTTAATCATCTAGTACCATTAGCGTAAGTTTTTAGAGGCGTTCAAACGAATTGTCTGGTTTGTCAACTAACTGGCGAGACCTGAAACATCGTTAGCTGATGAAATGGCTGATCGTACCATTCTCAAATAAAATATAGCCACCAATGCCAATGTACACTGCTGCTGTAAGCCAGCGGCCAGCATGTTCAAGTAGGCGGGCGACTAAAGGCATGCGGCCAAGTTGCGCGCCGATCCAGCAAAACAAGGTTAACATCACCAAGAAGGTCACCAATGTCAGGGCAGTTGCTTGCAACGTTTGAGATGCAAATAGCGGTACATAAACCCCAATATTATCGGCACCACAAGTTGCCACTGTGATCAAAGCGACACTTGAGATAATGCTGGCTTGCTTGAGGCGGCTGGATACCGCGTTGTCATCATCTGCTTCACCTGCTAAGGCCAGTTTCATGCCCATCAAAATTGGAATCAGACCCAATAAGCCCAACACCCATTCGGCAGGCACGAGTCGTAAGACCAACGCAACAAATAAACTGATCGCCACTAAAATACTAGTGCCCAATAAATCGCCCCAGTAGACGAGGTGTCGCTGGTTTGGCTTAACAGAGCCAAAAATCATCATTAAAATCAGCAGATAATCGAGGCTGGTAGAGATATAGGCAGTCGCACCGGTTAGAATAATTTTCAACATACAAAACACGCTCCTTGATTTCGTATGTTGATAGTAACATATGTTGGAGGAATTGTCTTGGAAAATCATATTCTCGATGATGCGCATATTCAAGAATCCATTCGCATCTTTAAGTTGCTCAGCAATCCGACGCGCCTTAGGCTGTTGCACCTGCTTGAAAACCAAGAACTCAATGTTTCGGAAATTGTCGCAATGCTTGAGGTCTCACAATCAGTCGTCTCGCATCAGCTGGCAACTTTGCGCGACTATCAGTTGGTCGATGCAAGACGTGAAGGCAAAGCAATGTATTATCGCCTCGATGATCCGCATATTCTCGATGTTGTCGATGAAACGCTCGCCCACGCTGATCATGTGCTACGCGGTAAACAGCATGGCCATTGATTTTCGAGGATCGTCGACGGTGGGTGAGCTTGCGCAATAGGCTTGGATAAAATTGTCTCACTGATGCCAGCAGATGAGATGGATTAAGGCCGACGATCAATCAACTAATCAGACTATTTCCCGGGAAATATCTAGACATCATTGTGAAATAACTTGAGCAAGTCGTCAGTTTGCCTTGCATCAGCACGATTCTTCCACTAAAGTGAGCATTAGTTCAATTTTTTGGAGGTCATAGGGATGCAGAAATTTTTAACGCGATGGTTTTCTGGTGAAAGTCTAGATTATCACTTTGTATTTGCGTTATTGGCGCCTGTGATTGCTGACCAATTCTTTTTGATCAGTTTCAACTTCTTAAACACCGCGATGATCGCCAGTTCTGGTCAATCCGCGATTTCGGCGGTGAACATTGTCGGCTCAATCAATGTGTTGCTGATTCAGATTTTTGTCGCGGTGGGACTTGGCGGCACCGTACTCATCGCGCAGTATTTCGGTGGCAAACAACTTAAGATATTGGGCCAAGTGGTCAATGGGACATTGTTTGGGGCGATTCTCACTGGTTTAGGATTAGCCGTGATTTTTGGGATCCTTCATACGCCGATCCTGCAATTATTGTTCGGAGCCGCCGCGCCTAAAGTGATGGACGATGCGAAAATCTATATGTTAGGCGTTTTAGCCAGCTATCCCTTTGAAGCGACAGTTGAAGGCACCAATGGCTGTTTGCGTGGCATCGGGCGCACGAAGAACTCTTTGATCTTATCCAGTACCATGAATGGCTTATATTTGATTTTCAACTTGGTGTTTATCACCTGGTTACATCTGGGCATCGTCGGGATGATCATCGCGCTGAATCTGTCGCGGTGGTTGGCCGCAGCGTTTGCCGTTTGGATGTTGTCGACGCATCGCGATTTGTTTGCGTTAAGAATGCAGACCTTGCGTCATGTCGACTTCAAGATGATTCGCCGTGTTTTGACCGTGGCTGTGCCATTTGCTGCTGAGTCGTTCTTCTTTAATGGTGGGAAAATCATTATTCAAATGATGATCGTCGGGTTAGGGACCAGCGTGATCGTCACCAACGCGATCGCCAACTCTTGGACACAGTTATCCGAAATCATTCCGACAGCGTTAGAAGTGGCGTTAGTCCCGATTGTCGGCCAGTGTATCGGCAGGCGCAATATCGATGATGCCAAAAAGCTGACGAAATCATTTCTCGGGTTAGGCATCGTCGCCTTTGTCTTAGTCGATGGGATCTTGATGCTGAGCTTCAATCGCGGGATTCAATTGTTCAGCCCAGCTGCGGACATTGTTGGCGATATTTTCCATATTTACGTGATTTTTGCGGTGATGCATATTCTGGTGTGGTCCTTCTCGTTTGTCCTGCCGTCAGCGTTGCGGGCCGCCGGGGATGGCAAATTCACCACTTATGTCAGCTTGCTCACCATGTGGCTGTTTCGAGTAGTCGGCGGCTATGTGTTTGGCGTGCGGCTGGGCTACGGTTTGATCGGGATCACCGTGGTCATGACGTTAGAATGGGCAATTCGCGGGGTGATTTTTGTCATTCGCTTCCGCGGTGCGCGTTGGTTGACGAAACGCCTAATTTAATTCAACATCCGTCTGTTGTCTCAGCCAGGCGGATTTTTTATTACGCTAAATAGCAAAAAACCGCCAGTAGCGAGGCTACCAGCGGTAATAAAATTAGTCATACATATATTCGCGCGTTTGCGGTAAACCAGTACCAGAAGGCCCTTTGGTCAACAAGTATTGGATCACATCGATGTTGCCAGATTCAAAGCTGGCCGAGCAGGCTTGCAAGTACAGATCCCACATGCGGGTGAATTCTGTGCCCATCATCTTCACCACATCTTCGCGGACATTGTTGAAATTGTTGCGCCACAGTTCCGTGGTGCGCTGATAGTGGCGACGCAGCGGTTCCATGTCGGAGATCTGCAAGTCGGCGGCGATGATGTGGTCGATGTTTTCCGTCAAGCCTGGCACATAGCCACCTGGGAAGATGTAAGTGTTCAACCAAGCATTGTTGGCGCCACCTTGTTGCCGCGTGATGCCGTGAATCAACGCGGAACCATTTGGCTTCATAAGCTTGGCGACATCTTTGAAGTACAAGCCGAGGTTTTCTTTGCCGACGTGTTCGAACATGCCGACAGAAGTGACATAATCAAAAGGTTCATGATCGATTTCACGATAGTCGCAAAGCAACACTTGTGCGTGATCTTGCAGCCCCATTTCATTGATCTGGTTTTGGACGAACTTGAGTTGTTCTTCAGACAGCGTGACGCCCACAACGTCCAAGTGATATTCTTTAGCGGCAGTCAACATCAGCGTGCCCCAACCACAACCGATATCTAAGAAGGTGCGGCCTGGTTGCGGGTTGAGCTTACGCAAGATATGTTCGACTTTGTTGCGTTGGGCGGTTTCCAAATCATCATGCCAATCATCGAAGTAGGCACAAGAGTAAGTCATGGTTTTGTCCAGCCACAAGCGGTAGAAATCGTTGCCGATGTCATAATGCGAGTGGATATCTTGTTGCGACTTTTTTTCAGAGTGCGATTGTTTAGGTAAGAATTTGCGCAAAGCGGGGTTCTTCATGAAAGAACCTGCGCTTTCGTACGCTGCCGTCAAAAGGGTTTGCAGCGGACGATGATGGACGCTAGACGTCACGTCGATGTTCCCTTTTTGATACGCTTCACCTAAAGCTAATGAAGCGTTCTTCATCACCGCTTTAAGCGGGACTTCTTCGTGGAAGGTGATGGTGATTTCAGGGTCGCCGTTGCCGTATGTCTGCTCCGTTTGGTCCCAATATTCAACTTTGACTGGGATGTTGAAGGAGTGGGCGAACATCTGGTGGTAAAACTGCTTGGTTAACATGGTTGCCTCCTCATTCGGTTGTGTCATAAGCAATACCTGGCACAAGTGATTACCATACCCTATAACCCTACACCGTTTTCAGAAAAAATGTAAGCAAAAAAAGCGCCTTGTCGCACGCTTTCTGTAAACATATTCGCGAAAATGTCTAATCTTGGGCATCTTCTGGGTCATCGACAGAATAAAATAAGTCTTTTTCAGGTTGTAAGACCATTGCCAAGGTTTGCTTGTCGAGTGCTTTTGCTTCTAACTCTGGTTTAAAAGAGTGCCATGGGACCACAATTTCTGGTGCAATCATTTGGCACAGTGTGATCAAGTCAGTTTTGGTCGCGTGGCCGGTGCAAGATAAATATTGAATCGGGATGTTGTGCTGGTTTAAGTAGTCGAGCAGTTCTTGAAAGTGGGGATCGTAATCGCCAAGCGGCACGCCGTTTGAATGTAAATAGACGCTGACGGTTAAGTCGGTTAAGTCGTTGAGGTTTTCAAAGCTGTTTTCTAAGACATATTTTTCCGGGTGCGCTTTGAGGTCTTTGGCGTTGACATGATCCGGCTGGATATGGGCCACGTGGTTGAGGACTTGCTGTGAAAGTTCTGTCCAGGCAATTTGGCGATGATGGGCATGGGCAGTTGCTTGAAAGTTCGCCAGACGTTCCCAATTGCGGACGTAGGGATTGAGGACCACTAGTTGATCGGCAGCATCGAGCGCTTGGCCGAAGGCAGTTTGCAAAGTGGCTTCTGTATATGGTGTGGCAGGATGTTGGCTATCTTCAACCGGGGTATCGCTGTCAAAAGAGAAGGTGGTGCCTTCTAAGAACAGCATTTTGACATGCTGATCATGTAAAGTTTGCGCCCAATGGTCAACGCGATCGCGATGTGGCCCGTTCAAACGCACATCGCCAGAATGGACATAAAGATGATCGCCATCTGAAATTGCTAACGCCATGATGCCTGGTTCATCGTGATCGGATAGATAGCCGGTGACGGTGAGGTCGCCAACAGCCAAGGGGTGTTCCGGCTTGAGTGCGTGCAAGTTGGCCACCGGCTGTTCATCCCCAGCAGCGATCAACGTTTCATACAACTTCAAGCTATCCTGGCTCATGTAAATTGGCACGTCTTTGGTGAGATATTGCAAAGCGCCCATGTGATCGATGTGTAAATGTGAAATCACGATCGCTTCGTGTTTGTATTGGTCTGGCGTGTTGTGAAAAAATTCTGGTAAGTTCGGCAGCTTACCGGACGCGATAGATTCATCAATGGTTTCGCCTGTTAGGTCCGCTGCCACGCCAAAATCGGTGATGATCCGGCTGGTTTGTGTGCTGATTTCAACAATATTGCCGCCAATCGTGTGTAACCCGTTTAAAAATCTCACGCTAGTCATGATTTAAGCCTCCTTGTTGGTTAACCAAATAGCATAACACTTTATAAAGCGAACGCCTAGACCCAAAAACAGCCTGCAATATGGGATCGCAGACTGCTTTCAACATGATCGAAGTTTACTTGTCGTTGTTATCTTTGATGATCTTCTTAGTTTGGGTTTGCAAAGTACCCATGGCTTTTTCCGGGGTTTCGTGCTTGGTCAGCATGGCATCAACCGCGCTCAACAAGTTGGTCCGATATTCAGAAAAGCCGATGAAGGCGGTGGATTGGAAACCAAAGTCCAAGGAGTTAACGGCTGCTTTATCCGCAGGGTTCTTGTCCAAGAAGGCTTGGTAGCCGGAATCTTTAACGGCGGACTTAGTCAAAGGCACATAACCGGTTTTTTCAGACCACTTGATGGTTTCTTTCTTGGAAAGCAAGAACTTGATGAAGTCCGCGCCGCCTTTCTTTTCAGCAGCACTGGCGTCTTTAAACATCACGATATCGTTGCCGGCAAGTTCAGTGGCTTGCTTGCCTTTATAAGTTGGCAGTGCCATGGTTTCCCAAGTGAAGCCTTTTGGTGCGTATTGCTTCATGCTGGAAATACCAGCAGATGAGCCAACGTAGAACAAGGCTTTGCTAGAGGTGAAGGTGCGATCGCCGTAAATATCTTCGCCGGCAGTCTTAGCTTCTTTGTTTTGCACCATGTCCCAGATGAAGTGAGTCGCTTCAAGCGTCTTCTTGGAGTTCAAGTTAGGCGTTAAGTCAGTAGAAACCAACTTGTTGCCGTTTTGCTTGGCGAGGCCTTCAAGTTCCATATCAAAGGATTTATCAAAGCTGATGCCGTATAAGCCGTCAGCTTTGACTTTAGCGGCGTCTTTTTGGACTTCTTCCCAGCTAGTTGGCACCGATAAGTTGTACTTCTTCAACAGTGTTGGGTTGTAGTACATGATCCGCACAGACTTGGAGAATGGCATGGAGTAGTACTTGCCTTGATACTTGGAAGAGCTTAAGAAGGCGGGATAAATATCAGATAAGTCGGACTTTTTGATGTAGTTATCAAAAGGTTCAACGAAACCATTTTTCACATAATCAGGCACAGTGGTGTAAGTGGTTTGAGAAATCGTTGGCAGCTTGTGAGACTTTGCGCCTGCCATGATCTTTTGTTGTAAGGCGGTGTAATCACCTTGCGCAGTACCGACCACTTTGTACTTGGATTGCGACTTGTTGTAGTCGCTGATGATGCTGTTTAAGGCTTTGGCATAAGGGCCGTTCATCCCATGCCAAAAGGTGATTTTGACTGGACCGGAACTTTTCGTTGATGAACCCGAGTTGCCACAAGCGGTCAAGCCTGCAGCTAAACTAACAGTGAAAACGGCGAGTAATGCTTTGACCCACGATTTCTTTTTCATGTGAATGATTATCCTTTCAACCCTGCTTTAGAGATCCCAGCAATAATATATTTTTGTAAGAAGACATACAACACAACCATTGGAATAATAACGAACGTACTTGCCGCCATTAACAACTGGTATTGCGTCCCAGCGTCAGTGGTGAATGCCTGCAGCCCAACAGGCAAGGTGCGCATTTTGTCGGAATTGGTGACGATCAGCGGCCACATGAAGGCATTCCATGAGCCGATGACTTGCAATACCGTAACGGCAGTGATGGTGGATTTGCTCATCGGCACTAACACATGCCAAAGATACCGCCAGTCACTGGCCCCGTCGATGCGCGCGGCGTAGTAGATCTGCTCAGGCGTGGATTGGAACGTTTGCCTGAGGGTGAACACGGTGAAGAAGCTAGCCAGCCACGGAATGATCAACGCCCCATAGGTATCGATCAAGCGCAGGTGACTCAAGGTGACAAAATTAGGGATGATCAACATTTCCCCTGGGATCATCATGGTCCCGAGGAAAATAACAAAGATAATGTTTTTACCGAAGAACTTTAACCGCGCAAAGGCAAACGCCGCTAAAATGCTGGTAAACAATTGCCCGATAGTCGTGACCGAGGTGACCACCAAAGAATTGACGAAGTAGCGCGCAAACGGTGCTTCATGCCAAGCTTTGATGAAGTTACCCCATTGTAAGGACTTCGGAATCCAAGTCGGCGGCACGGTGATGGTTTCAGGCGCGGTTTTGAGTGCGGTGGACACCATCCATAAGAATGGCATCAACATGGTCAACGCGCCTAGGGTGACGATCAAATATAGAAGCACACGACTGAGTTTTTTCATCTTGTGCCTCCTAATAATGCACGTGCTTGCGGGAGTACCACATTTGCACGAGCGTGACCGCCAAGATCAAGAAGAACAACACCACGCCGCTGGCTGCTGCGATCGGGTATTTGTATTCGGTATAAAACTTTTGATACAAGTAGTACACAATGGTCAAATCGGCTTTCCCAGGTCCCGGAGTGCCGCCAAATAAGGCAAAGATCTGGTCAAACACTTTAAACGAACCGATGATCCCATTGACGGATACCAAGAAGGTGATCGGGGAAATCATCGGAACGGTGACGTTCAAGAACCGCTGCCAAGCATTCGCGCCGTCAATTTCAGCAGCGCGATAATAACCAGGATCAATATTGTTGAGGCCGACTAAGAACAAAATAATATTGAACCCGAGGTCTTTCCACACCGTCATGATGATCAACGCCAACAGTGACCAATGCGGATCGTTCAACCAATTGATGGCATGGATCCCAAACAAGCCTAAAAAGTAGTTCATCAAGCCGTAATCAGAATGGTAGATCCAATTCCATACCATGGCAATGGCAACCGTCGAGGTGACGAACGGCAGAAAGTACACGGTACGGAAGAAACCAGACAACCACTTGATCTGATTGAGTAAAATGGCGATCACCAATGACAAGATCACCGTGATCGGGACAACGCCGGCCACGAAAATCAAGGTGTTGCGCACCGCTAAGTGAAAATCAGGATCGGAAAACAAGAATTTGAAGTTATCTAACCCCATCGCAGACACTTTGTCGGTGTAGTAATCGTACTTGGTGTAAAAACTCATCAAGAAACTGGACAAAATCGGCCAAATGTTAAAGGTAATGGTGATCACCAACATCGGCAACAGATACAACAAGGCTTTAACCGTCGAACGCCAGGTGGCTTTTTCATTCATCATGCGACTCACCGCCAAAAATCAGCTTGCCGTCATGATCAAACAAGAAAAATCCGGTAGCTAAAATGCTGAAGTCGCCGGTTTTGGTCCCAGTTGGCATGCTGGACAACTCGGTGGACAAAAGCGTTTCGCCATTGTAGTTCAATGTTGCCGTAGCTTCGCGGCCAAATTGATGCGCCGCACCGACTTCGGCATGAAGGGTGGCCACGATTTTGCGCCCTAAGTCATGCAAGACGATGCTTTCGGAGCGAATGCCAATGGTTTCCGCCTTTTGCAAGATCTCATCAGGCACTACGCCAGCAAGGTCTGCTTTCATGGTGTCGGCTTTGATCATGTTGATCACTGGGCTGCCGATGAATTTGGCGACAAATGCATTTGCCGGGCTTGCGTACAAGGTATGTGGCGTGGCAAATTGTTGAATGTGCGCATCGGCTAACACCATGATGTGATCGGAAATGTGCAACGCTTCGTCTTGATCATGCGTGACGAAAATCGTGGTGACGCCAGTTTCAGATTGAATGCGGCGAATTTCTTCGCGCATTTCGATCCGCAAGCGGGCGTCCAAGTTGGACAGTGGTTCATCCAATAACAACAGCGATGGTGATTTTGCCAAAGCCCGAGCGATGGCGACACGTTGTTGTTGACCGCCAGATAAATCGCCAGGCTTTTTGTCGAGTTGATCATCGACATGCACCAATGTGGCTAACTCGCGGGCGCGTTTGTAGCGTTCGGCTTTTTTCACCCGGGCCATTTTTAATGGGAAGGCGATGTTATCCAACACGCTTAAATGCGGGTACAAGGCATAGTTTTGAAACACCATGCCGACTTTGCGCGCCAGCGCTGATTGTTTGGTGACGTCTTGGTCATCAAAATAAATTTTCCCTGCAGTTGGCGCCAGTAGCCCTGAGATCATGTTCAGCGTCGTGGACTTGCCGCCGCCGCTTGGTCCCAAAAGCGATACCAACGCGCCGTCAGGAATTTCGAAATTTAATCCTTCCAGCGTGTTGACCTTGCCATCATATGACAAGGCGACGTCTTTGAACGTTACTTTCAACCAATACCACCCCTTTATTTGTGTCACCGCTAATATGATAACAGCTCCCAACGACACATACAAGATATAGATTTATCTAGGAAATTGTGCACAATATCTTGTGTAGAACGATTTCTATAGCAATATTAACGGCCCTCTATAATATAGCGCGGATTGACTGATTTGTGTGAATGAAAAGCCTCGAAAAGCCATGAAAATATTTTTCCGGTGCAAAAGGTGATAGAATGGGAGGCGCGCGCGTGAGGTTTCAAGAATTGGAGGAACGTTGCCTCCTCACGTCAAAAAAGCGACAAGGCGACGTATGTTTAAAATGATCCGTCCTGCAACCCCAGAAGATGCCAAAGCTTGTGTCCCATTGATCGATATTGTGTTTGAAGAAATGGAGATTCCAGCTTTGATGAAGCTGCCAAAATCCCAACTTTATCCGGTATTTGAACAAGCTTTCTTATTAGAGGACTACCGCTACGGCTGGCCACAAACCTTTGTCCATGAAACTGAAGGCCAAGTCGATGGCATCCTCGTCGGCTACCCACACGACAAAGAAGACCATATCGATGATGTCTTCCAACCATTGCTGCCAAAAGTTGGTTTGCCAGAATCGCAAGAATTGTTCCCAGACACTGAAACCTACACCGGTGAATGGTATGTGGATACGTTAGCCGTCGCAGAATCTGCGCAAGGTCATGGCATCGGTACTGAATTGCTCAAAGGCGTCGAACCATTGCTGCATGATCGTGGTGAATCGTTGCTGTCTTTGAATGTCGATCAAGCCAACCCGCGGGCTGAAAAGTTATACACGCGCGTCGGCTACCATAAAAACGGTGAATTAATGATCGGCTCCCATCGCTACAATCATATGATCAAAGAAATCTAAATTGCGTTTGAACCGCTATTTCAAATCTCCGTTTTTGGAAATTGAAATGGCGGTTTTTTGTTGTCGACACTAATTAGAAAATTCTGTACCAATATAACATCAGACAATATAAACACGATTATTTAGAAAAAAATATCAATGTCATGATACAAAACCTTTACAATAAAATGCTGGACTTGCGAATTCTTTGGTGGTATCTTGATAGCGTTAACAAGGTGGAGAGACGGCTAAGGCTACGTCGTC